>NZ_JBFUHN010000083.1:0-27427 GCF_056402375.1 Variovorax sp. P4_B10
TGCAGAAGGCCTGGCGCGCGGCGCTGGGCCCCCGCGAAAACGACCCCTGGCTGGTGCGCCGCGAAGGCCCGGCGCCCGAGCCGCAATGGGTCACCGTGGATGGCACGCGCTACGTGCTGCATGCCTTCTGCAAACCGCACGACTGCCACGACAACAATGCAGTCGCGCTCTACGACCAGGGCTCGGGACGCATCTACGGGCTCGTGCAGCGCAACGGCAAGAACAGCCTCGTGGGCGCGCCGCCGCAGGCGCTGGCACCGCAGCTGGAAAAGCTCTGGCGGGAGCAGTGGCGACAGAAGAACTGACCTGACCGGGGGCGCCCCCCAACGCACTACCACGAATGATGGATGTGCAACGGCCGGCAGAGGCAGACACTGCACGCCACCACCGACCGTGGAGGAGGCAGAAGCCATGGCACTCACGCCCGAGCAACAGCAGGCCATTCGCGACGAAGAGTATTTCCGTGTCGAGGTGCGCAAGTCCCTCGCTGCACCGAAGGAGCCGCCGACGCTGATGGCCCGTCTCTCGGACTTCGGCGACTCCAAGGTGGGTTTCTGGCTGTTGACGACCGTGCTCGCGGGCCTGGTCGCCACGGGGTTCACCAAGCTGCAGCGCTATCTGGACCAGGAAGACATCGCGCGCCGCGAGCTCGCCGAACGCAGCCGCCGCGACGCGGACATGCTGCTCAAGCTCGGCCCGCTGCTGACCTCCGACAAGCGGCCGCAGGTGGACATGGCCATCGTCCTGCTCAACAGCCTCTCGGCCGGCGACGGGATCGACAAGCAGGTGTCCGGCCAGATCGTTGCGCTGTTCAGGAGCACGGCCGAAGCCGGCAACCGCCCCAACGCCACGCCCGAGGAGCGCGTGGCCAGCCAGGCCATCTACAGCTTCTTCGACAAGGCCGGCCTCTCGGCCATGCAGGCGTGGGGCACGCCGGCCGCGGCCGCCGTTGCCGCCGAGCCGGCCCCGGCGGCAGCGGCGCCCAGCCTGGTGGCCGCAGCGCTGGACAGCGCCTCGCTGCCGGTGCGCATCTATCTGCAGGTCGGCGACCGGGCCGACTGGCCGGCCGCGACCCGGGCGTCCGAAGGGCTGCGCCAGGCCGGGCTGATCGTGCCCGGCATCGAGCTGGTGCCGGCGCAGAACACGCCACAGCAGAACAGCGTGCGCTACTGCAAGGACAAGGTGTCGCCCGCCGCGCTGGAGCGCGTGCGGGCGGCCAGCGCCAGCCAGGTGAATCCGGCGCCGGCGATGACCGAACTGGCCTCGAAGCTGTGCGGCAACGTGCGCTTCAACCACTTCGAGCTGTGGTTCGCACGGCGGTAGCCTCAGCCGGCCGAGGGCCGCTCGAAGGTCAGCCAGCCGCCGAACGCCAGTTCGCCGGCGGGCCAGTCGGTGGCGGCTTCGGGGCAGCGGATGCCGCGCTGCAACAGCGTCACGGCGCGAAGCACGCCGGCATGCGTGACCCACAGCGTGTTCTCCCCACCCGCCAGCCACTCGTCGTGCGCGGCCGCCACGCGCTGCATGAAGACGCGCACGCTCTCGCCATGAACACCGGCAGGCGCCTCGGCGAAATTGCCGGTCCAGGCCTCGAAATCTCCTCGTGCGATGGCGGACCACGGCAGCCCTTCCCAGGCGCCGAAGTTCATCTCGGCCAGGCGGGCGTCGTGCTGCACCGCCAGCCCCGGACGCAATGCCGCGATGGCGTCGGCCAGCGCGGCACAGCGCCTCAGCGGCGAGCTGCGCAGCACGACGCCGGCAGGCAGCAACGGCGCGATGCGTTGCGCGGCGGCCAGCGTGGCTTCCGCCTCCGCTTCGAGGTCGGTGGCACCGTAGCAAAGCCCGGGCACCGCAAGCACGGGCGCGTGGCGCAGCAGCCAGAGTTTTTTTCCGCCGGTGTCGTTCATGCCTGCCAGGCGAGCACGAGGTAGATCGCCAACTCGCAGACCTGCTGGGTGGCGCCCAGGCCATCCCCCGTGAAGCCCTGCAGGCGCCGCAGGAAGAGCCGCGCCATCCATGCCGCGGCCAGAGCGACCGCCAGCAGCGCAGCACCGACATGCACGGCGTCATGCGCGCACAGCAGCAGCGCCACGGCGGGAACCGACCACACCACGGCGATGACCAGCGCCCCGCTGCCGATCGCATCGGCCAGCGGCTTCGCCTTGCTCGCTCCGCTGTCGCCCACGTAGGGCAGCCAGCGGATCAGGAACAGCGGCGCCAGCCGCGACAGCACATGCGCGCCGACGATGGCAACGGCCACGACCTCCAGCCCCCGCCCGGCCAGCGTGGCGAGCAGCGCGAACTTGAGGCCCAGCGCCAGCACCAGCGCCACCGCGCCGAAGGCGCCGATGCGCGAGTCCTTCATGATCTCCAGCGCCCTGTCGCGGTTGGCCGAACCACCCAGGCCGTCGGCCACGTCGGCCAGCCCGTCCTCATGGAAGGCACCGGTCAGCATCACGGTGGCGACGGTGCTCAGCACCGCCGCTGCGAAAGCGCCCGCCACGCCCGGCAATCCGGCACCCACGGCCACGAAGACCAGCGCGGCCACACCACCCGCCAGCCACCCGATGCCGGGCAGATGCGCCGCACTCGCCCTCAGCATCTGCGGGCTGAAACCGACCCATGCCGCCAGCGTGCCCGTCACCGGCACCCGTGTGAAGAACTGCAGCGCCAGCAGAAAGTGGCGAACGCCGTTCATCTTGTTCAGATGTCCTTGCGCGACACGCCTGCCGCCTCGAAGCTCGCCATCTCGCGCAGGATCCGGCAGGCCGATTCGAGCAGTGGCCAGGCCAGCGCGCCGCCGGAGCCTTCGCCGAGGCGCAGGTCCAAGTTCAGCAGGGGCGCCAGCCCGAGGTGCTGCAACAGCAGCGTGTGCCCCGGTTCTGCCGAGCTGTGCGCGGCCACGCAGCGCTGCGTCACATGCGGCTGCAGCGCCTGGGCGACGAGCACCGCGGCGCTGGCGATGAAGCCGTCGACCACGATCACGCGGCGTTCCTGCGCCGCCTGCAGCACGGCGCCGACCAGCGTGGCGACCTCGAAGCCGCCGAACGCGGCCAGCGCGTCGAGCGGCGCGATCGCGGCGGCATGGCGCGCGAGCACTTCGCGCAGCACATCCCGCTTGCGCGCCAGCCCCGCCGCGTCGAGACCGGTGCCGGCGCCGGTGCAGGCGCCGATGTCCAGCCCCGCGAGCCGCGAAAGCAGCAGCGCCGCCGACGAGCTGTTGCCGATGCCCATCTCGCCGAGCAGCAAGGCATTGCCCGGCAGCACGCGCACCACCTCTCGCCCGTTGGCGATGGCCTGCGCGCACTGCCCGGCCGTCATGGCCGGGCCGGCCGACGCATCGGCCGTGCCGGCGGCGATCCGGCGCGACACCAGCCCCGGGCGGGCCTGAAAGTCGCGCCGCACGCCGCAATCGACCACGGTCAGCGCCAGCCCATGCTGGCGCGCCAGCACGCTGACCGCCGCGCCGCCGGCCAGGAAGTTCTCGACCATCTGCCAGGTCACATCGCTCGGATACGCCGAGACGCCACGCGCCGCCAGCCCATGGTCGCCCGCGCAGACCAGCATCTGCGGCGCTTCGAGCATCGGGGCTTCGCTGCCCAGGATGAGGCCGATCCGCAGGGCCAGCGTTTCGAGCCGGCCGAGCGCGCCGAGCGGCTTGGTCTTGTTGTCGATCGCGCTCTGCAGGCGCGCCGCGAGCGAGGCATCGGTGATGTCGGAAATGGAGGGAATCGTCTCGTTCATGCAATCAGGCCGGCGAGGACGTCGGCGTCGAAATGGGTGTCGATGAAATCGGCCAGGCCGTCGAAGGTGCTGTCCAGCGTGGGGGCGGCAGCGCCGAACAGCGCATGCAACACCGCAGCATCCTCGAACAGGCCATGAAGGTACAGGCCGAGCACGTTGCCGCGCGCGTTCTGCCAAGCCAGCCCCTCGGGCATCACGGCATGGCCGTCCTGCGCCATCTGGGGATGCGCGGCGGTCTGGCCGTGGTGAATCTCGTAGCCGGCCATCGGCACGTTCGACAGCGCGGCCCAGCTGCCGGTCAGCGTGCCGAAGGTGGCCCTGCGGTGGCGCACCGTCTTCTCGCGCTCGAACACCGTCACCAGCGGCAGCAGCCCCAGGCCCGGGGCATTGCCGTCGATGCCATGCGGATCGACCAGCGCTTCGCCCAGCATCTGCAGGCCGCCACAAATCCCCAGCACCGCGCCGCCCCGGGCGGCATGCTCGGCCACGGCACGGTCCAGCCCCTGCGCGCGCAACCAGGCCAGGTCGCCGCTCGTGTGCTTGGAGCCCGGCAGCACGATCCAGTCGGCTGCGGCCACATCTGCCGGCGTGCGCGCCCAGACCAGGCGCACGCCGGGCACGTTCTTGAGCGACTGGAATTCGTCGAGGTTGCTGATGCGCGGGTAGGCGATGACCGCCACCGTCCGCGTGACCTTGCCGCTCGAGCGGCTGCGGTCGTCGAACACGCCGTCTTCTTCGGGCAGGCCGTGCTGCCACCACATCGGCAGCGTCGCGACGGTGGCCACGCCGGTCAGCGCCTGCAGCTTCTCCGGCGCCGGCGCGAGCAGCGAGGCATCGCCGCGAAACTTGTTGAGCACGAAGCCGTACAGCAGCGCGCGGTCGGCCTCGGGCAGCAGCGCCCAGGTGCCGTAGAGGTGGGCAAAGGCGCCGCCGCGGTCGATGTCGGTCGCCAGCAGGCAGCGGGCCTCGGCGTAGCGGGCCACGCGCAGGTTGACGATGTCGCTGGCCATCAGGTTGATCTCGGCCGGCGATCCCGCGCCCTCGATCACCACCACGTCGTTCTCGGCGCGCAGCTCATCGAGCGCCTGCGCAATCTGCGGCCAGACGCGCTCGCTGCGCCCGCGCCAGGGCAAGGCGGAGAGCGCCTCGCTCACCTGCCCCATCAGCACCACCTGGCTGTGGGTGTCGCGCTCGGGCTTGAGCAGCAGCGGGTTCATGCGCACGTCGGGCACGGCGTTGGCGGCCAGGGCCTGGAAATACTGGGCGCTGCCGATTTCGCCGCCGTCGACCACGCGGGCGTTGTTGCTCATGTTCTGCGCCTTGAAAGGCGCCACCTTGAGCCCCTGCCGCGCATACCAGCGGCACAGCGCCGTGGCCAGCCAGCTCTTGCCGGCTCCGCTGGTGGTGCCCAGGACCATGACGCACCGCGCCGGCCTGCTTCTCGCCGTTGAACTCATGCGCGAATTGTCGTTGAGCGCCGGGGCGCCCGAATCAACCGGCCAAAATGCGGCATCCTTCACGCATGCCGTCGGGGATGCGGTTGCGTTTTGAATCCGCGGGCACCGTTTGTCCGTATACAAGGCATATCAATGCATTGCGACCACGGACCCATGCCAGCCCTCAACGATTTGGCGCTCACCGTCGAGGAACGCGAGCCGGGCCTGTTTTTCTGGACCCTGCTCGAAGCCCTCGACCACAACGGCCACGCCGACGCACTCGACTACCGGGTGTACCGCTCGGCCGCCAAACCGCAGGCCAGCTACTCCAACGCCCTGGCGATGGGCGTTGCGGAGCTGCAGAAGATCAGCGCGTCGCGACCTTCTGCCTAGCCGCGTCCGGGGCATCCGGCGCCGAAGCCGTCGCGGCCGGCACTTCCCAGCTTCCACCGATCGCGCGGATCAGGCCCACGGCCGCCTGGTATTGCGCCGACTTCACCTGCAGCGCCTGCCGCCGGTTGCGCAATTCGCTGCGGCGTGCGTCGAGCAGGTCGAGCTGGCTGATGTAGCCATTGCGGTAGCGCGTGTCCGACAGGCTCGTCGCCCGCTGGGCCGACGACACCGCCTTGGCCTGCACCGTCGACTGCTCCTGCAGGATGCGGATCGCGGCCAGCTGGTCTTCGACCTCCTGGAACGCCACCAGCACCTGGGTCCGGTAGCTGGCCAGCGCACCGTCGAGCTGGGCGTTGGCGCCCTGCACGCCAGCCTCGCGGCGGCCGCCGTCGAAGATCGGCAGCGACAGCAGCGCGCCCACGCCCCACGAACGGGCCGACCACTTGAACAGGTCACCGATCTCGGGCGAGGCATAGCCGGCCGCACCGGTCAGCGAGATGTCCGGGAACCACGCGGCTTGCGCCACGCCCACCCGGGCCTGCGCCGCCAGCACTGCGTTCTGCGCGGCCGACACGTCGGGCCGGCGCGTGAGCACGGTGCCCGGCACGCCGGGCGGAATGGCCGGCAGCGCGGTCGCCCATTCGTCGGTGCGCACGCCGAAGCTGGAGGCCGAATCGCCCACCAGCACCGCGAGCGCATGCTCGACCTGGGCGCGCTGGCGGTCGAGTGCCAGCGCATCCGATTCGGTGGACGACACCTCGGTCTGCACCCGCGCCACGTCGAGCTCGGCGATGTCGCCGGCCGCCTGGCGGCGCTGCGTCAGGCGCAGCGTGTAGCTGTAGGCTTCGACCGTTTCGCGCATCAGCGCACGCTCGGCGTCGAGCGCGCGCAGTTGCAGGTACGTCTGCGCCACCTCGGCCTGCACCGCGAGCCGCGTGCTCTGCAGCAGGCCTTCACGGCCCGCGGCGTCGAGCTTGGCCGCGTTGCTGGCGCCCGAAAGGCGGCCGAACAGGTCCACCTCGTAGGAGAACGTGGCGCCGATGTTGGTCATCGTGCCCGGCTTCGTGCTCGCCGTGGCCTTGTCGAGACCGGCGCCGCGGTTGGCGCCCGCCCCGAGGCCGATCTGCGGCAGCCGGTCGGCATTGGCGCTGCGCGCCAGCGCACGGGCCTCGGCCAGCCGGGCGGCAGCGCCCTGGATGTTGTTGTTGTTGACGTCGGCCTTCTCGACCAGCGCATCGAGCACCGGGTCGTTGAACGCCTGCCACCAGGCGCCGCGCGCCTGCGCTTCCGAAGGCAGCGCCCGCGTGAAGCCGGCGGGCGGCGTAGCGCCCTGCTCCTTGAACTGGGCGGTGGTCTGGATCTCCGGCACGCCGGAGGGCACGGTGGCGCAACCGGCCAGCGCCAGGGCCGCCACCAGCGGCAGCAGAGCGCTGCGAACCAAAGGTTGGAATGCGAATTTCATGATGAACTTTCTTCTGGATCGATTGCGCGATCAGTCATGCGACTCGTGCGAAGGACGCGGCGAGGCCGGCACCGGGTGCAGCCCGCCACCGCCGGAACCGCCATGGGACGGCGCCGGATGGCCCGCCGAGACGAACTCCTCGCCATGCGGCACTTCGCCATGCAGCTTGAGTGGCCGGTTGCCCGCCAGGCGGCGCAGCAGCACATAGAACACCGGCGTCAGGAACAGGCCGAAGGCCGTCACGCCGATCATCCCGGCGAACACCGCCACGCCCATGGCCTTGCGCATTTCCGAGCCCGCGCCGGTCGACAGCACGAGGGGCAGCACACCCATCACGAAGGCCAGCGAGGTCATGAGAATCGGGCGCAGGCGCAGGCGGCTGGCTTCGATCGCGGCCTGGATCGGTGTCCGGCCCGCAAACTCCAGCTCCCGTGCGAACTCCACGATCAGGATCGCGTTCTTCGCACTCAGCCCCACCAGCACGATCAGCCCGATCTGCGTGAAGACGTTGTTGTCACCCCCCGATATCCATACGCCCGTCATCGCGGCCATGATGCCCATCGGCACGATCAGGATGATCGCGATCGGCAGCGTCAGGCTTTCGTACTGCGCGGCAAGCACCAGGAACACCAGCAGGATCGCCAGCGGGAACACCAGGAAGGCTGAGTTGCCGGCCAGGATTTCCTGGTAGGTCAGCTCGGTCCACTCGAAGCTCACGCCCTTGGGCAGCGTCTCGGCCGCGATCTTGGTGATCGCATCCTGCGCCTGGCCCGAGGAATAGCCGGGCGCCGGGCCGCCGTTGATGTCGGCTGCCAAGTAGCCGTTGTAGCGCATGGCGCGTTCCGGGCCGAAGGTCGAATTGACCTTCATCAGCGCGGCCAGCGGCACCATTTCGCCCGAGGTCGAACGCACCTTCAACAGGCCCACGTCTTCGGCACGGGCGCGGTAAGGCGCGTCGGCCTGGACGCGCACGGAGTACGTGCGGCCGAACTTGTTGAAGTCGTTGGCGTACAGGCTACCGAGGTAGATCTGCATGGTGTCGAAGATGTCCGTCACCGGCACGCCAAGCTGGCGGGCCTTGGTGCGATCGATGTCCGCGTAGAGCTGCGGCACGTTGACCTGCCAGCTCGTGAACATGCCGGTCAGTTCGGGCGTGGCGTACGCCTTGGCCATGAAGGCCTTCACCGCCTGGTCCATCTGGTCGTAGCCGACCGAGGCGCGGTCTTCGATCTGCAGCTTGAAGCCACCCGTGGTGCCCAGGCCCGCCACCGGTGGCGGCGGGAACATCACGATGAATGCGTCCTGGATGCTGGAGAACGCGCCGTTGAGCTGGCCCGCCACCGCACCACCGCTCTGGTCGGGGCGCTTGCGCTGGTCGAAGGGCTTGAGCGTGGCGAACACGATGCCCGAGTTCGAGCTGTTGGTGAAACCGTTGATCGACAGGCCCGGGAAGGCGATGGCGTCTTCCACGTTCGGGTTCTTCTTCATGATCTCGCCCATGCGCTGGATCACTTCGTCGGTGCGGTCGAGCGTGGCGCCGTCGGGCAGCTGGGCAAAACCGATCAGGTATTGCTTGTCCTGCGCCGGCACGAAGCCGCCGGGCACGGCCTTGAAGAGACCGAAGGTCACGGCGATCAGCGCGACGTAGATCGCCAGCATCAGCGCCTTGCGCGAGATCACGTTCTTCACGCCGCCGCTGTAGGCCTCGGAGCCGCGATGGAACAGGCGGTTGAAGCCGCGGAACAGCCAGCCGAAGGCCTTGTCCATGCCGCGCGTCAGTGCGTCCTTGGGAGCGTCATGGCCGCGCAGCAGCAAGGCGGCGAGCGCCGGCGACAGCGTCAGCGAATTGATCGCCGAGATCACCGTCGAGATTGCGATCGTCACCGCGAACTGGCGGTAGAACTGACCCGTGAGGCCGCTGATGAAAGCCAGCGGAACGAACACGGCCACCAGCACCAGCGCGATCGCGATGATGGGCCCGGACACTTCGCGCATCGCCCGGTACGTCGCTTCACGCGGCGTCAATCCGGCCTCGATGTTCCGCTCGACGTTCTCCACAACCACGATGGCGTCGTCCACCACGATGCCGATGGCCAGCACCAGCCCGAACAGGCTCAGTGCATTGATCGAGAAACCGAGGACGTGCAGCACCGCGAAGGTACCGATCACCGACACCGGCACGGCCAGCAGCGGAATGATCGACGCGCGCCACGTCTGCAGGAACAGGATCACGACCAGCACCACCAGCATGATGGCTTCGAGCAGCGTGTGGATCACCGATTCGATGGACGCGCGCACGAACTGCGTCGGGTCATACGCAATGCGGTATTCCAGGCCTTCGGGCATATTCTTGTTGAGCTCGGCCATCGTCTTGCGGACGTTGGACGAGATGTCGAGCGCGTTGGAGCCCGGTGCCTGGAACACGCCCATGCCGACGGCCGGGTCGTTGTTGAGCAGCGAACGCAGCGAGTAGTCGGCGGCGCCCATTTCGAGGCGGCCGATGTCACGCAGGCGGGTCACGGCGCCGTCGGTGCCGCTCTTGACGATGATGTCGCCGAACTCTTCCTCGCTCTGCAGGCGCCCTTGCGCATTGATCGAGAGCTGCATGTCCACGCCCGACAGGCCCGGCGAAGCGCCGACCACGCCGGCCGCGGCCTGCACGTTCTGACCACGGATGGCAGCCACCACATCGCTCGCCGAGAGGCCGCGCTGCGCGACCTTCTGCGGGTCGAGCCAGACGCGCATCGAGTAGTCGCCGCCGCCGAAGATCTGCACCTGGCCCACGCCTTCGATGCGCGCGAGCGGGTCCTTGACGTTCAGCACCGCGTAGTTGCGCAGGTAGTTGATGTCGTAGCGGTTGTTCGGCGAGACGAGGTGGACCACCATCGTCAGGTCAGGGGCGCTCTTGACGGTCGTGATGCCCAGGCGCCGCACTTCCTCCGGCAGGCGCGGCTCGGCTTGCGAGACGCGGTTCTGCACGAGCTGCTGTGCCTTGTCGGGATCGGTGCCGAGGCGGAAGGTGACGGTGAGCGTGAGCACGCCGTCGGTGGTCGCCTGGCTGCCCATGTAGAGCATGCCTTCGACGCCGTTGATCTGCTCTTCGAGCGGCGTGGCCACCGTTTCAGCGATCACCTTCGGGTTGGCGCCCGGGTACTGGGCGCGCACCACCACCGAGGGCGGCGCGACTTCGGGGTACTCGGAAATCGGCAGCCCGCGCAGCGCGATCAGGCCGGCTATCAGCATCAGTAGCGACAGCACGCCGGCAAAGATCGGCCGGTCGATGAAGAATTTTGAGAGATTCATGATGGTTCTCCGGCGAGCGCCAGGGCGCTCCCCTCCGTGATCAGGACTTTGCGGCCTCGGCCACGCGTTCCGGTTGTTGTTGCTTCGTCGCGTCCGCCTTGGCGTCCATCGTCACGGTCTGCGGCGCCAGCAGCGCACCGGGGCGGATGTGCTGCAGGCCATTGACCACGACGCGATCGCCGACCTTCAGGCCCTTGCTCACGACGCGCAGTCCGTTGATCGATGCGCCAAGCGCCACTTCGCGGTAGACGGCCTTGTTGTCTTCGCCGACGACCATCACGAACTTCTTGTTCTGGTCGGTGCCGATGGCGCGTTCGCTCACCAGCAGTGCGGTGTCGTTGCGGGCCTGGCCCATGCGGATGCGGGCGAACTGGCCGGGGATGAGCGCGCCGTCCTTGTTGTCGAAGGAAGCGCGGACGCGCACGGTCCCGCTGCGGGCATCGACCTGGTTGTCGATCAGCTGCAGCTTGCCGGTGAAGGGCGTGCCGTCGAGGCCGGCGGTGCCCATCTGCACGGGGATCGTGTCGATCTGGCCGCGCGCACCGGCGTTGGCCGGCAGGTCCTTCAGGGCCCGCGTGATCACCTGCTCGTCGGCATCGAAGCTCGCATAGATCGGGCTCACCGACACCAGCGTGGTCAGCACCGGTGCGCCGGGGCCTGCGGCCACCAGGTTGCCCACCGTCACTTCGATCTTGCCGATGCGGCCGGACACCGGCGCCCGCACCTGGGTGTAGCCCAGGTTCAGGCGGGCCGATTGCAGCGAGGCCTGCGCGGCGCGCAGGTTGGCTTCTGCTTCACGGCCGGCGTTCACGCGCTCGTCGTACTCGCGCTGGGCAATGGCCTGCTCGTCCCACAGGCGCTTGGCACGTTCCTGCTCGCTGCGGCTGAACGACTGGCGGGCCTGGGCCGATGCGACCTGCGCTTCGGCACGCTCCACCTCGGCGGCGTACGGCGCGGGGTCGATGGTGATCAGCAGGTCGCCCTGCTTCACCAGCGCGCCTTCACGAAAGTGCGCCGCCTGAACGGCGCCCGCCACGCGGGATCGCACGTCGACGCGCTCGACCGCCTCGAGCCGGCCCGAGAACTCGTCCCAGGCATTGATCTCGCTCGAAGCCACGGCGGCAACCGACACCGGCGTGCCCTGTTGCGCCGCGGCCGGTGCCGTGGCCTCGGCCTTGAAGCTGTGCATGCCCAGCACCGCGGCGGCCACCGCCAGCAGCGCAGTCAGGCCGGTCACGGCGGGCCACAGGCCCTTGCGGGCGGCGGAAGACAGTTTTTGATTGTTGTTCGACATGATGTTTCGTCCTTCTCGATGACTTCTTGGGATGCAACAGGCCACCCCGGCGCTTTTGGCACCAGGAGGCGGAATTCGGAATAAGAGGGCCGGACACCCGCCTCAGAAGAGACGGCGGCTGTCGTCAGTGGGCGTTGCCGACTCTTGCGGGTCTAGCTGGGCTCAGGGACCGCAGGGGGCGGCGTGGTCGCGCTGAAGAACTCGCGAAAGTGCTGCTGCACGCTGGCTTCGCAGGCGGCACAACCCGAGGCTTCGGGGTCGTACAGCGCCTTGGGCCAGTTCGATGCGCCGGGCAGCACGCTGCTGGTGACCTCGATGCCGGCTGCGCGCAGGCGGCCCGCAAAGGTCATCGCCTCGTCGCGCATCGCGTCGTCCTGCCCCACCAGCACCAGTGCGGGCGCCAGGGCGGAGAGCCGGAGCGATCCGCTCGGCACCGCATAGGGGTGCGTGGCGTTCGACGGGCAGCTCAGGTACTTCTCCCAGCCGCTGGCCCAGCGGCACTCGGCCGCATCGTTGGTTGCCTTGCGCAGCGACGCGGTGCCTGCGCACGGGTCGAGCATGGGCGACAGCAGGATCTGGCCCGCCAGTGGCGGATGGGCCCGGTCGCGGGCGATCAATGCGACCGCAGCAGCCAGGTTGCCACCGGCTTCCTCGCCGGCCAAGTAGACCAGCGCGCCCTTGCCACCCAACTTGGTGCGCTGCTTGTAGAGCCACTCGAGGGCGGCGTAGCCCACCTCGATCGGCTCCGGGAATGGCGACTTGGGTGCCAGCGGGTAAGCCACCGAGACCACCACGGCGCCCGCGCCGACCAGGAGCCGTGCCACGTTGCGTCCGTTGTCCAGGCCACCGCACACGAAGGTGCCGCCATGGAAGTGCAGCACCAGCGGCACCGTTTCACCCTTGGGGCGCTGTCCGTAGACACGGGCGGCCACCGGTTCGCGACCGGGCAGCGCGATCGACAGATCGGCTTCCACGCCTTGTGCCGCGCCAGCAACGGCAGCTTCGGCAGAACGGGACGATGGAACGGGTGACATGGGCGACCTCAGGGGGATGGGCGATGGTTGAAATATAAGGCGCCCTGTGCGGCATGAAACAGGGAACATGCCCCTACTCTGTTTCCAAACCGCTAACAATCGGGCAATCGCTGGGGGTTAGCTGCTTGTGTGAGAATCCGCTCCCCCCGGTATCGGCCGGGCCCCCAGAACAGGCATTCAATGGATCAGATCCAGGCAATGCGGATCTTTGTCCGCGTGGTGGAAGCCGGCACTTTTACCCGGGCGGCAGATTCGCTCGCCCTGCCCAAAGGCACGGTCACCAAACAGATTCAGGCGCTGGAATCGCGCCTGCGCGTCAAGCTGCTCAACCGCACCACGCGGCGGGTCACGGTCACGCCCGACGGCGCGGCCTACTTCGAGCGCGCGGCGCGCCTCCTGAACGACTTCGACGACATGGAAGCCAGCATGACCAATGCGCAGGCCAGCCCCACGGGGCGGCTGCGCATCGACGTGGGCACGTCGGTGGCGAGGCAGATCATCCTGCCCAACCTGGCCAGCTTCTGCGACCGCTACCCCGACATCCAGGTCGACCTGGGTGTGAGCGACCGCACGGTCGACCTGATCAGCGACAACGTCGACTGCGTGATCCGTGCCGGCGAGCTCAGCGACCAGTCGCTGGTGGCGCGGCGCATCGGCACACTGCATTTCGCGACGGTGGCCTCGCCCGCCTACATCAAGCGCTACGGCATGCCCCAGCACCCGAACGACATCGAAAAGCGCCACCATGTGGTGAGCTATTTCTCGGGCACCACCCGGCGCATCTACCCGCACGAGTTCCAGAAGGGCGACGAGCGCATCGAGTTGAACGGGCCCTACCGCGTGTCGGTCAACGAAAGCAACGCCCACATCGCGGCGGTGCTCGGCGGCTTCGGCATCTCGCAGTGCATCACCTTCATGGCCGAGCCGCTGCTGGAAAGCGGCGAGCTGATCGAGGTGCTGCCCGACTGGCACCGCGATCCGCTGCCGATCCACGTCGTCTATCCGCCGAACCGCCACCTGAGCGCCAAGGTGCGAGCGTTCGTGGACTGGGCCGCCGAGCTGTTCGCCAAGAACCCGCGGCTGCAACGCCGTTGAACGCGCTTGCGTCACTTGCATCTGCAAGCCGGAAAAGGTACACCGACCGAGGCCGCACGGCGCCTCGGGTGATATCGCCAGGAAGCGCTCGGGCCAGGTAGTTCTTTTTATCTAGCCACCCACGCAAAGGGGAGCCATGATTCATCAGATCCAAGTGAACGGAAAGACGCGGCGCGTCGACGTGGACGCCGATACGCCGCTGCTCTGGGTCCTGCGCGACCACCTCCAGTTGACCGGCACGAAGTTCGGATGCGGCGTAGCCCAGTGCGGCGCCTGCACCGTGCACATCGACGGGCAGCCGCTGCGCTCCTGCTCGATCCCGGTCTCCGCGGTCGGCAAGCGCGCCATCACCACCATCGAAGGCGCAACGAGCCGCGAGGCCAAGGCGGTGCAGGCCGCGTGGATCGCGCGCGACGTGCCGCAGTGCGGCTACTGCCAGTCGGGCCAGATCATGAGCGCGGTGGCGCTGCTGAAGGAAGTGAAGAAGCCGACCGACCGCGACATCGACCTCGCGATGAACGGCAACATCTGCCGGTGCGCGACCTACGTGCGCATCCGCGCGGCCATCCATGACGCGGCACGCGCGCTGCAGGGCTGAGGCGATGAACACCGCCACCACGCCGCTCCCCGAAGCACCGGAAACCACCGGCACCACCGGCGTTTCGCGCCGCGCCCTGCTCCAGGCCACCACCGGCCTGCTGGTCGGCGTGTACCTGACACCGACGACCCGCGCCGCGCAAGCCGTTGCGTCGAAGGCCAGGACCACCGCGCTCGCACCCAACGCCTTCGTGCGCGTCGCCACCGACAACACCGTGACCGTGCTCGTGAAGCACATCGAATTCGGCCAGGGCCCGATGACCGGCCTCACCACGCTGGTGGCCGAGGAGATGGACGCCGACTGGTCGCAGATGCGCGCCGAGCATGCGCCGGCCGATGCGAAGCTCTACAACAACCTCTCCTTCGGACCGCTGCAGGGCACGGGCGGCTCGAGCGCCGTGGCCAATTCGTACGAGCAGATGCGCCAGGCCGGCGCCGTCGCGCGCGCGATGCTGGTCCAGGCGGCCGCCAATGCCTGGTCGGTGCCCGTCTCGGACATCGCGGTGGAGCGCGGCGTGCTGCGCCATGTGGCCTCCCGGCGGCAAGGCCGCTTCGGCCAGTTCGCGGTGGCGGCATCGAAGCTGCCCGTGCCGCAAGACGCGCCGTTGAAAGACCCGTCGTCCTTTCGCCTCATCGGGCGCGAAGGCGCAGTGAAGAAGCTCGACGTACCCGGCAAGACCAACGGCACCGCGCAGTTCTCGATGGACATCCACGAGCCCGGCATGCTCACCGTCGTGGTCGCGCGGGCGCCGCGCTTCGGCGGCAAGGTCGCGTCCTTCGACGCCACCGCCACGCGCGCGGTCACCGGCGTGGTCGACGTGAAGCAGATCTCCGCCGGCGTGGCCGTCTACGCGAAAGACACCTGGTCCGCCATCAAGGGCCGCGAGAAGCTGCGCATCGTGTGGGACGACGCAGCCGCCGAGAAGCGCAGCAGCGCGCAGATCGTCGAGGACTATCGGAAGCTTGCCCGCTCGCCCGGCACGGTGGCCGCGAGCCGGGGCGACGTCGCGGCCAAGGTCGCCGGCGAGCGCGTGATCGAGACCGAGTACGTCTTTCCCTACCTCGCACACGGGCCGATGGAGCCGCTCAACGGCTTTCTCGTGTGGGACGGCCGGCGCGTCAAGGCGCGCTACGGCAGCCAGATCCAGACGCTCGACCAGATGCAGATCGCCAAGGTCTTCGGCATCAAGCCGGAGGACGTCGAGATCCAGACCATGCTCGCGGGCGGCAGCTTCGGACGCCGCATCGACCTCGGCAACGACATGATCCTGGACCTGGCCGAATCGGCCAAGGCGCTCGGCCCCGACAAGCCGGTGAAGATCGTCTGGACGCGCGAGGACGACATCACCGGCGGCTTCTACCGCCCCGCCTTCGTGCACCGACTGCGCGGCGTGCTGCGCGACGGCAAGGTGGCCTCGTGGAGCAACACGATCGTGGGCCAGTCCTTCATCATCGGCACCGCCTTCGAGGGGCTCATGAAGGATGGCATCGACGGCACGATGGTCGAGGGCGCGAAGATCATTCCCTACGACATTCCCAACTTCCGCTGCGACGCGCACATTGCCAAGGGCGCCGTGCCGGTCACCTCGTGGCGCTCGGTGGGCAGCACCCACACGGCCTATGCCACCGAGTGCTTCATCGACCAGCTGCTCGAAACGGCCGGGCTCGATCCGGTCGACGGACGGCTCTCGCTCATGGGCAAGTCGGCGCGCCATGCGGGCGTGCTGCGGGCGGTGGCGGAAATGGCGAACTGGTCGGGCAGTCAACCCGAGCGCGGACGCGCGCGCGGCGTGGCGGTGGCCGAATCCTTCGGCACCTTCGTGGCGGAGATCGCCGAGGTGTCGATCGGCGAGAACGGCGAGCCGCGCGTGCACAAGGTGTGGTGCGCGGTGGACTGCGGCACCGTCGTCAACCCCGACATCGTGCGTGCGCAGATGGAGGGCGGCATCGGCTTCGGGCTGGGCCACATCCTGTTCGCGCAGGTCAGCCTCAACGAGGGACGGCCGGTGCAGCGCAACTTCAACACCTACCGGTCGCTGCGCATCCAGGAGATGCCCGAGATCGAGGTGAAGATCATCGACTCGAAAGAAAAGCCCACGGGCGTCGGCGAGCCCGGCGTACCGCCCATCGGCCCCGCGGTGGCCAATGCGCTGGCGCGGCTCGGCAAGGCCCGGCCCTCGCAGTTGCCGATGGTCAGGGGGGAGGCATGATGAAGCGCCGCCTCTTCGCGCTGCCGGGCCTGTGGGTCGCCGCCCTGCTCTCGCTGGCCGTCGCGGGCAATGCCCCGGCACAACTCGCACCACCGGCCAATCCCACCACCCTCAAGCCCGCCTCCGAGTTCGACCGCATCGAGAACAAGCAGGACCGTGCAGCCGCCCTCTTCGTCGAGGCCGGCAAGGTCATCAACAGCCCGCGCTGCCAGAACTGCCACCCCGGCGGTGAACGCCCCACGCAGACCGACGCGATGAACCCGCACCAGCCCTGGGTGGTGCGCGGCCCCGACGGCTTCGGCGCACCGGCCATGCGTTGCGCCACATGCCACCAGGCCGCGAACTTCGAAAGCTCGGGCGTGCCGGGCCATCCCAAGTGGCACCTCGCGCCGGCCTCGATGGCCTGGCAGGGCAAGTCGCTTGCGCAGATCTGCGAGCAGATCAAGGACAAGTCGCGCAACGACAACATGGACCTTGTCGCGCTGGTCAAGCACATGTCGGAAGACACGCTGGTCGGATGGGCCTGGAAGCCGGGCGCCAACCGCACGCCGGCGCCGGGCACGCAGCAGCAGTTCGGCGCGCTGATCCGCGCGTGGGCGGAGGCTGGGGCCTATTGCCCGAAGTCCTGAGAGTCTGTTCTGCGATCTATTTATTTGGGGCACGTTGGGGGGCTGCTGCTGTTCAGGGCGCGATCCCGCCGACGGTGTACTCTGCTCCGCGAATGTCCCCCGGCGCGGCCTAGGGCCGCAGGCCTCCTCCTTTATTTCGCTGCGCAGAGCACACCATCGGCGTGATCGCTCAGCGCAGCGTTTGATCCGCCGGCACGACGGCTGCGCCTCTCGTGCACAGGGCACCGGGTGCTCCCCGCAGCGAAACAAAGGAGGAGCGAAGCGGGGGACATTCGCGGAGGGGAGTACCCGGTGGCCTGTGCACGCACCCCGAACAAGACCGCATACCGCGCCGTGCAACCCAGACAGCCCTCGCTACAGCGCCGGATAGACCGGTTCGCAGCGAACATCGGTCTTCACCGAATTCGCGATGAAACACTCTTCATGCGCCCGATGGTGCATGTGATCGATCTGCTCGCGCGTCGGCATGTTCGCGCCCGAGAACGTCACCTGCGGCCGCAGCGTGACCACGGTCATGGCCATCCTGCCTTCCGCGTTCTTCTCCATGACGCCGGTCGCCGCATCGAAGTAGCGGTCGACGCAGAACTTGCGTTTCACCGCCATCGTCAGGAACCAGAGCATGTGGCAGCTCGACAGGGAGGCCACGAAGGCCTCCTCCGGATCGACGGCCGACGCGTCGGAAAACGGGAGCGGCACCACATGCGGCGACGAAGACCCCGCGACCTCCGCGCCGCCGTCGAAACGCAGTGAATGCCTGCGGCTGTAGGTGTTGGCCAGGAAGTCCTGATCGCCTCGCTGCCACAGCACTTCAGCGGTGTATTCGGACATGGTCGTTGTTCCCCGTGTTGGATGAATGGATGGATGGGACGCTGAAGGCTCCGTCCTCGTCAGGCGCCAAGCAGCTTGATCAGCAGCGGCACCAGCAGCGCCGTCGCGATCCCGTTCAAGCCCATTGCCAGCGCCGAGAACGCGCCGGCCGTCTCGTTCACCTGGATGGCCCGCGCCGTGCCGATGCCGTGCGCCGCCATGCCGACGGCGAAGCCGCGCACCGCGGGCTCCTTGATGCGCAGCAGGTTCAGCAGGCCGGTCGCCATGATCGCGCCCGAGATGCCGGCGACGGCGGCGGCCAGCGACGGCAAGCCGCCGATCTTCTCGGCCACGCCCATCGCGATGGGCATGGTGGCCGACTTGGGCGCGAGCGACATCATCAGTTCGTGCGAGCCGCCCAGCGCCCACGCAATGCCGATGGCCGAGACGATCGCGGCCACGGAACCCACCAGCAGCGCCACGCCGATCGGCAGCCACAGGCGCCGCAGCCGCCCGACCTGGCTGTAGAGCGGCACGGCCAGCGCCACGGTGGCCGGGCCGATCAGGAAGTGCACGAACTTCGCGCCTTCGAAGTACGTGTCGTACGGCGTGCGCGTGACGAGCAGCACGGTGACGATGACGATCACCGACACCAGCACCGGATTGACCACCGGGTTGGCGCCGCTGCGCTTGTGCAGCCACAGCGCCCCCAGGTAGGCCAGCAGCGTGAGCGACAGCCACAGCAGCGGCGACTGCGCGAGAAAAACCCAGATTTCGGAGAGCTTGGCGGGCGCGGTCATTCGGCGTTCTTTCCGGTGATGCGGATCATCCAGCGGAATGTGAGTGCCGTGACGGTCATCGTGAAGGCTGCGCCCACGATGCCGGCCGCGAGGAACGGCAGCCATTCGCGCCCCACCCGCTCGAAATGCAGCATGACGCCGGTCACCGCCGGGATGAACAGCAGCATGAGGTTGCGCAGCAGGTGGCCCGAGGTGTCGCTCAGAACCTGGGGCACGCCGCCGCGCACGAGCAGCGCGATGAACAGCAGCACCATGCCGATCAGCGGACCGGGAATCGGCAGGCCCAGCCACTGCACCAGCAGTTCGCCGGCCAGTTGGCAAAGGAAGAGCGTGGTGATGGCGGAGAGCATGTTTCGGTGAGGGTGTCCGTTCAATCTTGGGCCGAAGCGGCTGCGCGTGTCCAGGCCTCCTTCAACGCTTGCTGGCTCTGCGGGGGCAGCACGCCGACCCGAACATGGCCCGGCAGGCCGAAGGAAGCACAGTCGCGCAGCTTGATGCCGTCGGCGCGCAAGGCTACGGCCAGTCGCGAGTACGAAGTCTCGGTGCGCGCACAGAAGAAATTGGTCTCGCTGGGAAAGCAGTGCCAGCTCAGCGATTTGCAGAGCGCGCGCTGCTGTGACTTCCAGGTTCGCAGGGTCTGCAGGCTTTGAGCCAGCCAGGCTTGCGCTTCGTCGCCGGTCCAGGTTTCGAGCAATGCCACACCATGGGTGCCGAGCGGCCATGACGGCGCGAGTCGTTCGAGCCGCTGCATCAGGGGCGCGGCTGCGGTGTCGTCGGGTGCGATCGCATAGGCGGCGCGGATGCCGGTGAGGCCCATCGCCTTGTTGGGTGTCCAGAGTTGCCAGACTCGGTTGCGCTGCGCGGCGTCGAGCGAAGCTCGGCCTTCGAGGCGCAGCGGCTCGTAGGCCATATCGACCACGCAGACGCCGCCGGCATGTGCATGCACTGCGAGATCGACCTGCGGCAAGCCCAGCGGACTCGACGGCTCGCAGCACCAGTGCAGCGCCGCGCCATCGTGCGGTTCGGGCGCGCGCAGCACCTGCAGTCCCCACGCCAATGCCGCACGCTCGTAATCGCCGTAGCTTTGCCTCGGCAACCAGACCTTCCGGCCACCGCCTTGCGCGACAGCGGCGCTGATGCGATGGATGAATTCGCTCGCACTCGCCGCGATCACGATGCGTTCGGCCGTCACACCGTGGAAGGCGGCCAGCTTGCTCCGCAGTGCGGTGTAGCGCGGGTCCGGATAGTGCGCGGCATCGGCCGCGCGCAACGCGGCCAGCACGGCCGGACAGGAGCCCAACGCGTTGCCGTTGGTCGAGAAGTCGTGTGGCGCGGCACCAGCCTCGTCCGGCCCGCCATGCGTGAAGGTGGCATGCGAATCCATCGTCATGCCCAGTTCGTGCCGACAGCCGCAACGATGACCAGCGATGCACACAGCGCCCACGCCAGCACCGCCCTGCCGCCCAGCTGCGCCGTGCGCTGCGTATCGGCGGCGGAAGGCGCCCGCCCTTCCCCGTTCAGCGCATACACACCCGGCTTGGCGAGCCGCACGCCGAGCAGCAGCGCCATCGCCCCCATCGGCCAGCCGCTGTTGGGCGACGGCGTGCGGCGCGCCTCGCGCGCCAGGCCGCCCGGCCACCGCCATGCCGCCAGCGCGAGCAGCAACGCGGTGAGCCGCGCCGGCAGCCACGAGAGCAGGTCGTCGGCGCGCGCGGCCCACTTGCCAAACCACGTCCAGTCGCGGCCGCCGCGCTCGCCGCGATAGCCCCACATCGCATCGGCCGTGTTGGCGAAGCGGTAGACCGCCGCACCGGGCAAGCCGAACAGCACGAACCAGAACACCGGCGCAACGAGCGAGTCGTTGAGGTTCTCGGCCAGCGATTCGATGGCGCTCTCGCGCACCTCGCGCTCGTCGAGCAGGTTCACGTCGCGGCTCACGAGCCGGCCCAGTTGCGCGCGCCCCGCGTCGAGCGAGACGCCCAGCGCCGCCTCGACCGCGAGCACCTCGTCGCGCAGCATGCGCCACGCGAAGAGCGGCTTGAGCAGCAAGCCCAGCAGCAACGCCACGGCCCATGCGGGAAGCCACTGCGTCATCAGCCCCTGCAGCCCGGAGGCCACGACCCAGGCGCCCAGTGCGCCCACACACCAGGCCAGCGCCCCGATGGAGAAGGCCGGCAGGTCACGCGGCTCCGCCTGCCCCGCGCGAGGCGCCATGCGCGAACCGATCCAGCCGAGGTACCTGCCCATCCACACCACCGGGTGCCACCCCGCGGGCGGCTCGCCGAGCCAGCGATCGACGGCGAGCGCGATCCACAGCGCGGCGGCGAGGGCCAGGGCATGGTCGAGGTGAGCGTGAGGCATGGGAGCCGCCATTCTCGCGAATCAGGCGGCTGCCCTGCCGCGCCGCCACTGTGCCAGCGCACCGAGCGCGACGAGCAAGGCTGCGCCCAGCGCGACCCAGAGGCGGAAGACGAGCGCCTCGGCCTGGGGTTGCGGCGCCTTGTCGGGCGTGGGTTCGAGCTTGAGGCCGCGGACGGGCTCGGTGTCGTCCTGTGCCGGTGCGGTCGCCGGTGCCGGTGCCGGTGCCGGTGCCGGCGGCGCTGCGGCCGCAGGCGCGGCCGATGGACCAGGCGTGTGCTCGACCGGGGGTGCGGGCGGCGACAGCTCTGCCTGTGCGAACCGCTGCACCGCCGCATTGCGCTCGCGCAGTCCGGTGGCACGCACCGCCTCCGCATAGGCCTGCGCCAGTTCACGCCGCGTGGCGGCGTCCGGTTTCCAGTAGTTCAGCCGCACCGCATCGAGCATGCGTTCCAGCGTCTGCGCGAAGGCCGCGCGGTTGTCGCCCTCCAGCCACTGGCGTGTGCCGAGCTTGTACCTGTCGCGCACATACACCTCATGCAGCGACTGCCACTGGTCCTGCCGCACGGTGCCGGGCGCGGTGACCTGCCAGCCCCAGAGGAACTGCGCGGTCTTCAGCACCTGCAGCGTGCCGCTGTAGCCCTCGGCCTTCTGCGCCGCTATCCATTGCGGATGCAGGTAGCGCACCTGCATCTCGCGCGCGATGGCGCCGGCGGCGGTGTCGGTGCGCACCGCGCCGCCGTCGCGCAGGTTTTGCACGTAGAGCGCCGGGTCCTTGCCGGTGAGCTGGCGCACGGCCTGTGCGATGCCGCCCAGGTACTGGAACGGATCGTCGCTGGTGAGCACACCGTAAAGGTTGGAGGTGCGCGCCATCAGCGCCGCATCGACCTGCGCGAGATTGCCCGCGTAGGCGCCAGCGCGGCTCGCACCGTCGAGCCCCCTGCCGTAGGCGTGGCCCATGCGGTCCGTGTAGAGCTGCGCCATCTGCGCATCGCCACCGCCACGGCGCTGCAATGTCCACACGTCGCTCGCGAGCGCGGCCTCTTCGAGCCCGGCGCCGTAGCTGCCTTGTTCGTTCGAGAACACGCGCGCGGTCGACCAGCGCTTCGCCTCCGCCGGCGTGGCGCCTTCCGCGCGGAGCTTGCGCGCCAGCACCTCGCTGTGCCGGGCAACGGCGTTGCCGGGTTCGGGCAAGCCCGCCACCTGCTGCACCGCCTCGTCGAGCCAGCGCATCACGTTGGGAAACTGGTCGCGGTAGGAGCCGGTGACGCTGATCAGCACGTCCATGCGCGGCCGTTTCAGGGTCGATGCGGGCAGCACCTCGATGCCGGTCATGCGGCCGGCATCGTCCCAGCGCGGCTTCACCCCCATGGCGTAGAAAGCCTGGCTCTCCATTACGCCCTGGTGGCGCGAGGCCTCGCCGGCCCAGAGCGTGAAGGCGATCTTTTCCGGCGGCTTGCCGGCGTGACCTTTGGCGTGGTCTGCAATCCAGGCATCCATCGCCGCGACACCGGTTTCCCATGCGGCGCGCGTCGGCACGCGGCTCGGATCGAAGCCGTAGAGGTTGCGCCCGGTCGGCAGGCTGTCGGGGTTGCGCACCGGGTCGCCGCCGTAGCTGGCCCGAAGGTAGCGGCCGTCGAGGGCGGTGAGCAGGCCTTCGATCTCCTCGTTGTGCGCGAGCGTGGCATCGATCTTCTGCGCGCGCAGGGCCATGTTTCGCAGTGCCTCGGCTTTCGCCGCATCCGCGCCCATCGCGCTCGCAGCGTCTACATCCTTGAGCGCCACTTCGACCCATCGCGCAGGACGCGAGGCTGCGATGTTCTTCGCGTCGATCAAGAAGGCCTCGTCGATGTCCTCGCCCAGCGCCTCGGCCACAGGCTTGCCGAGGATCTGCAGGATGGTCATGCGGCGGTGCTGCGCATCGGGCGCCTGCCCGAAGGTCGCGAGGCCCAGCGGCTGCGCGGTCTGTGCCAGTTCGTCGAGGTACGGATGCAGCACCGCGACAAAGCCCGCGAAGTCGGCGCGGATCCGTGCGGGCGTCCATTTCAGGTCGCGGTCGTAGTGCTGTTCGACGAACTCCGCGGTCAGCTGCTTTTCCATCGCGGCCTTCACCGGGCCGGGCGACAGCGTTTCCCAGTCGTGCGTGCGCTCGTGCATCGCCTGCACACCGGGCCGGAAGCCGGCGGGCGCGAACATCGGCGTCGAGTGGCTCACCATGGTCGCGCGGCCGCGGCGCTTGGCGGTGGTGGCCTCGCCGAGGTTGTCCATGATGTACGGATAGACGTTCGGCAGATCGCCGAGCGCGAGCAGCGGATCGTCCTGCACCGAAAGCCCGCGCTCCTTGCCCGCCGACCACTCGACCGTGCCGTGCGTGCCCACATGCACGACCGCGCCGGCGCCGAACTGCGCGCGCAGCCAGAGGTACGTCGCGAGGTAGCCGTGGCTCAGCGGAATGGCCGAGCGGTGGTAGACCTGTTCGGCCTTGCCCGCTACCTGCGTCCCCGGCTCGAAGCGCGGCGGCTGGCGCAGCACGACGACATTGCCGAACGGGACGCGCGGAATGACGAAGGCCTGCTCGCCCGCGACAGGCCGCAGCATCGTCGATTTCTCCGGCGGCCCCCAGTAGGTCTCGATGCGGCGCTGCGTTTCGGCAGGCAGCGCGCGAAACCATGCGAGGTAGCGCGACAGCGGCAGCGAAGCGGCCAGATCCCTGTCGAGCAGCGGCTGCAACGCATCGCCGCCATCCGCCGGATAGTAGGCCTTCATGGTGGCCTGCACCTGCGCGATGAGTGCGTCCGCGCCGGGTGTCTCGGTGCGGTAGCCGGCCGACTTCATCGCGGCGAGCATGTTGTTCACGCTGCGCGGCACGTTGAGGAAGGAGGCGCCGAAATTGGCCTCGCCCGGCGGGTAGTTGTAGACCAGCATCGCGACACGGCGCTGCGCCGCCGGCGTGCGTTGCAGCCGCAGCAGCGCAGCGGCCTTGCCGGCCACCGCGTCGATCTGCGCGGGCAGCGGCTGCAGCATGCCGGTCGCGGCATCGCGGGCGCTGACGAGCATCGGGTCGGTCATGCCGGCCAGTTCGCTGGGACTGTAGTAGGACGCGATGTCGGCCTGCGCCAGGCCGTCCCTGCTCTGCGCCCACTGCGTGGCGTCCATGGCGAGCGAAGGCAAGGTCTGGAGCACGGGCACGCCGATGCGCTCGAGCTCGGCCTTGCGTTCGTTCGGACTGAAGACCAGCGAGGCGTTGACGATCAGGTCGGCCACGCGCCGTTCGTCCGCACCCGCGGCATGGGTCATGCGAAAGAACAGGTCCTTCTGCTGGCGCGGGCCGTAGAAGGCATAGGCGCGCAGGCCGCGCTGCGCGAGTGCGCCGATGAGCCGGTCGAGCCAGCCGGTGTCGTCGCCGGTCACGGTGGCGCTGTTGATGGCGATGGCGACCGTGCCGGCGGTGCCGGGCAACCGGTCCAGCGTTGCGATATCGGTCTCGATGCGCGGCCAGACCGGATGGTAGAAGCCTGCGAGTGGCAACGGCACAGGCGCCGGCAGTCCGTTCAGGTCGTCGATTTGCGCCAGTGCCTTCATCGCCGCGCCAAGATTGGCCGTCCCCCCAAAACGCCAGTACTCGCGAAGCCGCTGTGCCCAGGCTGCATCGACACCGCGTTCGGCCGCAAGAGGAGCTACGCCGGAAGCCTGCCCCTTGGCCACGAGGGCGAACTCGCCGATCAGCACATGGGGTGTGGCGCTGCGCGCAATCACATCGCCGAAACGCGCCGCGGCCGCCTGCGCAACGCTGATGTGCGGCGCATCGATCACCAGCAGCCGCGCCCCGTCGAGCGCAGAGGCCAGCGTTTCGGGCGAATCCTTCGCTGCGGACACCACCTGCAACGGCAGACCTGCCTCGTGGGCCGCGTCCTGCAGCCGAACGATGCGCGCGGGCGACACCAGCGACGTGCTCAGGACAACGATGCGCGAAGGCACGTCCGGCTCGGCCTGCGCGGAAAGTCCGAGCCCCATGAACAGGAGCCAAAGAAAAACCCGCGTCACTTCCCGCCCTGCGCCGGCACTGCATCCGCCGGCACATAGACCATCGTGCCGTCCTTCAGGCGCCAGGCGGTGCCGGCCTTCTCGCCGTCGCCCTGCCCCGTCGCGCCGCTCGCCTTGAAGCGCGCGATCTTCCGGCCCTCGCGCGTGATGATCTCCATGTCCGGCTGGCCTTCGTTGCGGATGATGGTCAGCTTGTCCTGCGCAAAAGGATTCATCGGGTTGTTGATGACCGCGATCATCAGCATGCCGATCACCACCATGAACACATCGATCAGGTTGATGGTCGAGAGCACCGGGTCGTCGTCATCGCTGTCGAGGCTGCTCAGGATCGAGAACTGCCTGCGGCTCATGACAACCGATCCCTGGCATCGAGCACCGCCACCAGCTCACGCATCAGCCAGCGCCGGCGCACGGTGTAGACCACGAAGGCGATCGAGGCCGAGGCCAGTGCCACGATCACGGCGGCGAAGGCTGGCGCCAGGCTCTGCGCCACGCCTTGCGATTCGCCCGAGGCCACGGCGACGAGCGCCGGACCCATCGGAATCATCGTGGCAATCAGCCCCAGCATCGGCGCCACGCGGCTGCACAGGCGCACGCCTTCGAGCTGCTTGAGCACCACCAGTTCCATCTGTTCCTGGCTTGCATCGGCGTGATGCTGCAGCACCAGCACGCGCGACGGATCACGGCGGCGCTGCAGATACTCGATGCCGAAGGCGCCGAGGCAGTACACCGCGTAGACGAAGGACAGCAGCACGCCCAGCGTCACAGGCCACAGGAACAGGCGCGCCAGCTCGAACAGGACGGTATCGAAGGCCAGCATCAGGCGGGCTCCACGGAAGATGGGGTTGGAAACAGGTCCGACGCCCGGCCCCAGCATTCGTCGAACACCAGCGCCGACAACGGCTCGCGCCGGGCCCAGCGTTCGCGCTGCAGCATCGGCTCTTCGTAGAAATCGTGCACCGGCCCCAGGCACAGCAGTGCGATCGGCTCAGCCCCCTCGGGCAGGCCCAGCAAGGCCGACACCTCGGCCGGATCGAACAGCGAGACCCATCCCATGCCCAGCCCTTCGGCCCGCGCCGCAAGCCAGAGGTTCTGGATGGCACAGGACGCCGAGGCCAGGTCCATCTGCGGCAAGGTGCGCCGGCCGAACACATGCTGCTCACGGCCGTCGGCCAGCGTCACGGCCAGCAGTTCGGCCGCATCGAGCACGCCCTGCACTTTGAGCCGCATGAACGCGTCTTCGCGCTCGCCGAGGGCGCGAGCCGTCAGCACGCGTTCGCGCTCGACGCTGTCGTGCAGGCGTTGACGCAATGCCGTGTCACGGATGCGAATGAAGCGCCAGGGCTGCATGAATCCGACGCTGGGCGCATGGTGCGCCGCTTCGAGCAGCTTGCGCAGCAGCGCGGGCGCGACCTCTCCACCCGCGAAGTGACGCATGTCGCGCCGCTCGCGGATGGCGCGGTACACCGCCCTCACCTCATCGGCCGCGAAGGCTTGCGACATCGGACTCAATCCTCGATGCCGCGTTGGGCGGGAATGCCGGCTTTGAACGCGTGCTTGACCATCGTCATCTCGGTGACGGTGTCGGCCAGCTCGACGATCTCGGGCGGGCAGCGCCGCCCCGTGAGCACCACATGCACATGCTTCGGCCGCGCGCGCAGCGTTTCGAGCACGCCTTCGAGCGGCAGCCAGCCGTAGATCAGCGGGTAGGTGATCTCGTCGAGCACCACGAGGAAGAACTCGCCCGACAGGATCGCCGCCTTCGCCTTCTCCCATCCGTCGCGCGCGAGCTGGCCCGAGCGTTCGAGGTCCTGGCTCTTCCAGCTGAAGCCGTCGCCCAGCCCTTCGATAGCAATGCCGATCTGCTCGAACATGCGGTGCTCGCCGAAGCGCGCCGAGGGCACCTTCATGAACTGGTAGATCTTCACGGCCTTGCCGCGGCCATGGGCGCGCAGCGCAAGCCCGAAGGCCGCGGTGCTCTTGCCCTTGCCGTCGCCGGTGTTGACGATGACGATGCCGCGGCGCTCGCCCTCGGGCTTTTCGTAGGGCTTTTCGCTGGGAGGGGTTTCTATTTGCATGGGGTCTCCAATTTCGGGGGATTTTGTTCGGGGCGCGTGCACAGGACACCGGGTACTCCCCTCCGCGAATGTCCCCCGCTTCGCTCCTCCTTTATTTCGCTGCGGGGAGCACCCGGTGCCCTGTGCACGAGGGCACGCTGCTGGTT
>NZ_JBFUHN010000084.1:0-26683 GCF_056402375.1 Variovorax sp. P4_B10
CCTCTAAGTAAAAACCCTTAGCAAAAGGAACCACGGTGTTCGCGAGCAGGAAACAATCGCAATGCCGGTCGCCCTCACTGAGGGGCACCAGGCTCGAGATGCCCACTCAGTGCGCCACCGATTTCGAGAACACATTGACCACCACGACACCCGCGATGATCATCCCCAGGCCGGTGATCGCCGGGCCGTCCAGCGACTGGCCGAACCAGAGCCAGCTCACCACCGAGATGAGGACGATGCCCACGCCCGACCAGATTGCATAGGCAATGCCGGTGGGCAACACGCGCAACGCCAGCGACAGGAAGTAGAACGACACGGCGTAGCCCACCACGGTGGCCACGCTCGGCCAGAGTCGGGTGAAGCTGTCCGAGGCTTTCAGGAAGCTGGTCGCAAGAACTTCCACGACGATGGCGACGGCGAGGTACAGGTAGGTAAGAGTCATCGGGGAACTCTAATCGTGCACGGCCGGGCTGACGTGGGCCTCCCCCGCGGGCGAAGGGCGAATACGGCACCGTTTGACCGCACCTTGAAGCTGTGCGCAAACAGGCGGCGGCGTTCGATCGTGGTCAGGGCGGCAGCAGCAGCGGCCCGCAGTTCTCCTCGGTCACGAACACCGCCACCAGCTTCGCGGGCCGCACCGGGTCGGGGTTCTCCGCAAAGACATGCAGCGTCCGCGGCGGTTCGAAGAAGGTCTCGCCGGCCTTGTAGGTGCCCACGGGGCCGCCGCCCAGCTGCGAGCGGACCGTGCCTTCGAGAATGATCGCGGTCACCGAGCCCGGATGCCGGTGCGCCGGCGAATAGGCCAGCGGCGGAAAGTCGACGAGGACCGTGGTCACGGACTTGCCGGGCACGTTCGGCAGCGCCTCGCACGAGAGCACCTTGACCCCGGTCGATGGCCTCGCGGCCACGCCGGAGCCTGCGGGCGCCGGCGCCGAGGAGAACATCGGCCGGCTCATCGTGCTGCACACATCGGCGAACCAATCCACGGCCTCCTGCCGGTTGCCGTGGGGCATCAGCGCCCAGCCTGCCGCCAGGACCAGCGACAGCGCGCCAAGGCCGGCCCCCACCTGGCTGCGATGAAGTCGGGCCGCGTTCATTGCGTCACGCCTTGCCGCAGCCGCAGCGACGGATGCCAGCCGAGCTCGCGCTTCGCCTTCTCGCTGCTGACGTCGGGGCTGCGCTCGGCGATATTGAAGACCCCGCCGCGCGCATGCCGCAGCGCCAGCACTGCGGCCCAGGCCGCGGCCTCCACATGAACCGGGCTCGCCCCCTTGGCCTCGGCGTTCGCGGTGCCCGGGCCGTAGAGCAGCCCGTAGCGCAGCACCGTGCCGGTGATGCCGGCCGTGCCCAACACGCTCTGTTCCAGCGCTGCAACGCCATCCACGGTGACACGGCGGGAGCCTTCGGCGTCGAGATCGAGCGGCTGCTCTTCGGTATGGGGCGTGGTCCCCGGTGCATAGGCCCAGGCGATGCTCTGCGCCACCAGCCGACGGCTGCCGGCCGCCAGCGCCGCGGCCACGAGGTTGCGCGTGCCTTCGGTGCGCACGCGTGCGTTGCGAGGGACGGCTTCGGCCATCAGCGTCGGATTCAGATCGGGCGGCAGGTCGGTGAGCTGGTGGATCACGGCCTCGGGCGCGATGCGGACCAGCGCCGCGCGAAGTGCCTCCGCATCGAACACGTCGACGACGACCGGCGTCACGCCCAGGGCCTCCAGCGCGCTCGCGCGGTCGGCACGCCGGGTGCTGCCGTACACGGCGTAGCCGGCCTCGATCAGCAGCGGGACCAGCGCGGTGCCGACGGCACCGGCCGCACCCGCTACGAATATCTTCTCGCGCATCGCATTTCCTTCTTGCTGGCTGTTCGAAGGTTCGAGCTTAGGTTTTCGATGCCCTACCCCAAAGAGCCAAGATTCGTCAAAATGACTGGGCCATGATCCAAGAGAAGAAATCTTCCGCCGCCCTGCTGAAGGTCGATCGGACAACGCCGACGCCGCTGCACCGCCAGATCTACGAGCGCTTCAGGACAGCCATCGAACAGGGCGTGCTTCGCCCGGGCGATCGCGTGGCATCCGCGCGCAGCCTGGCTAGCGAGCTGGGCGTGGCACGGGGCACCGTCGAGACGGCCTACAACCAGCTCGCGGGCGAAGGCTATTTCTCGTCGCWGGGGCAGGCGGGCACGGTGATCTCGCCTTCACTGCCGCCGCACCGGCCGGTGCGGCGCGAAGCCCGTCGCATCGACACGCCCCGCCATCGCGAGACGCTCGCCGCAGCGACCGCGCCACCGCCCTTGCAGCTCGGCATCCCGGCACTCGATGCCTTTCCGCGCAAGCTTTGGGCACGCCTCGCCGCCCGCCGCGTCCGGGCCATGACCGCGGTCGACATGTTCTATGGCGACCCGTCGGGCTACCCCCCGCTGCGTGAGGCCATTGCGGCCTACCTGCTGGTGTCGCGCGGCGTGTCGTGCCACGCTTCGCAGGTCTTCGTGACGGGTGGGTACCGCGCATCGCTCGCGCTCGTTGCGCACACGCTGCTCCAGAAGGACGATCGCGTGTGGATCGAAGACCCTGGTTTTCCGCCGACGCAGGAGGTGCTGCGCAGCGCCGGCCATCGCGCGGTGCCCGTGCCGGTGGACGACGAAGGCATGGTGGTTGCCCGCGGCGTGCGCAAGGCAGCGAGGGCCAGGATGGCGATCGTCACGCCCTCGCACCAGGCGCCGCTCGGCGTGTCGATGTCGCTGGCGCGCCGGCTCCAGTTGCTCGCATGGGCCTCGCAGGCCAAGGCCTGGATCGTCGAGGACGACTACGACGGCGAGTACCGCTATGCCGGTCCGCCGCTGCCCGCCCTCAAGAGCCTCGACGGCCATGATCGCGTGCTCTATGCGGGCAGCTTCTCGAAGGTGCTCTACCCGGGGTTGGCGCTGGGCTATGTGGTGGTGCCCGAATCGCTGCTCGGTGCCTTCAGCGAGGCTGCACGGATCGGCTCCAACGGATGCCCTCAGATCACGCAGGCCACCGTTGCGGACTTCATGCGCGAGGGCCACTTCTCCCGCCACCTGAAGAAGATGCGGCTGCTCTATGCACGACGCCGGGCCATGCTCGTGGCCGCGCTGCTGAAGGCCTTCGGCGACGAGGTGCGCATCGACCTCAAGAGCGGTGGCATGCACCTGATTGCGCGCTTCGACCAACGCCGCGAGAGCGACACGGAACTGGCCCGCCGCGCGCAAGGGGCCGGCCTGAATTGCCAGCCGCTTTCAGCACGAGGCACGGCCGGCTTCCAGGACGAAGGGCTGCTGATGGGCTTCACCAACGTCGGCTCCAGCGCCCATGCGCAGCAGCTTGCGACCAGGCTGCGCGCGGCCTTGGGCTGACGCCTACGAAGCGTCGTCGTCCACCGCATCCATCGCCGCACTTCGGTCCTTGATGCGCGTGACCTGCGAGAGCACCGCGTCTTCGGAGGTCATGTCCGGCCGCTGGCCCTTGTAGACCGGCTGCTCGAACTTGCCGCCTGCATAGCGGTAGAGATAGCGCACCTCGACCAGCGTGCCGACAGCCGGCAGGGCTTCGTTGGGCGGCACCGTCACATTGCCCAGGTCGACCATCGCGCCCGTGTCGTCGCGCAGGCCCACGGCCACCGAGCGCTGCGCGTTGACGCGAATCACCTCGCAGGTCGCGCTCTGGTTGAACTTGAACTTGAGGCTCGTGGTGCTGCGGCCCGCCGCAAACGGCGCATCGAGCGCCTTGAGCACATAGCCTTCGCCGTGCGCGGCCAGCAGCTCCGCGGCGCGGCGGCGCTTGCCTTCCGCCGTGAGTTCGAGCTCGAGCACCACCATCCACTGCACCAGGCCAGCCATCTTCTGCAGGTGGCCGAAACGCTCGATGAAAGGCGCGCCGCGCAGATCCTGCCCGTCCAGCTCCAGCAGATCGAAGGCCTTGAAGGCATCGCCGACATGCTCGCCCGCCACGACGGTCCGGCCCGCCGGCGCACCGGCCGCGCCGACCCAGGCCTGCGGAATGTCGACGAACAGCCCGCGGCGGTTGGTGCCCCGCACCGTCTCGCCCTCGATCAGCAGGATGCGGTTCTCGCCATCGGCCTTTTCCTGCAGGCCCCAGCCCGCGTCGTCGAAGTAGCGCGCCGCCTGCTCCTCGAGGATCAGCGTGGGCAGTTGCGGCAGCTCGCCGCTCATGCGGCCGGCCAGGTCGGTCGAGGTGTAGAGCGCACCGGACTGGTCCGGCGTGTAGCCCTTCGAAGTCTTTTCCTTCACCACCTTCTCGTAGATCTTCAGGGCGGCCTCGAAAGCGACCGGGCTGCTGGTCTTGGTGCCGGTGGCGAGCGTGCCGCCGCGCCGTCCGTTGCCGTAGTCGACCACCCAGCCGTCGTCCTTGGGACGCAGATGAACCTGGTAGACCTTGTCCGAGCCCTGGCCCGTGAAATAGAGAAAGCTCGACTGGGGGAGTTGTTCCGTGGTGGCCATGTGGAGGTGTGTGTGCCGCAGGTCGGCCTGCGGATCAGGATGCTACACAGGCGGTCGCCACGGACCTGAAGGCCTCCAGAGCCACGTCGATCTCGCGTTCGCCCACATGGCGGTGGGTCACGCAACGCAGCCGGTGCTTGCCCCATGGGCGAACCAGCACACCCAGCTCCCTGAGCCTGGACTCCCACTGGACGGCGCTGAGCCCGCTTCGGGTCACATCGACCTGCACGATGTTGGTCTGGGGGTCGTTGGTGGCAAGCCCCTGCATGCGGCCGATCTCCTGTGCGAGCCGGCGCGCGGCCGCATGGTCGTCTGCGAGCCGCTCCACCATGGAGGTGATCGCGACCCATCCGGCGGCCGCGGCAATGCCGACCTGGCGTTGACTGCCTCCCAGCAGCTTTCTGAACCATCGGGCTCGCTCGACAGTGGCTGCGGGTCCGGCAAGCACCGCGCCCATGGGCGCACTCAAGCCTTTCGACAGGCAAAGCGAAACCGTGTCGGTACAGGCCGTGATGCGCGCCGCCGGTACGCCCAGGGCCACCGCCGCGTTCATGAGCCGCGCGCCATCGAGATGCACCGCGGCGCCGGCGCCCTTCGAGGCTTCGAACACGGCCTGCATATGGGCGAGCGGCAACACGGCCCCGCCTGCGTTGTTGTGAGACGTCTCCATGCACACGACGCCAGTGCGCAATTTGTTGCGGCCCGGCCCCAGGGCCTCCTTGAGCGCATCCAGGTCCATCGCGCCATCGACCCCGGCGATGCTTTCGTAGAAAGTCCCGGTCAAGGTGGCCGCGCCGCGTTCGGTCACGTAGATGTGGGACGCCGCTTCCGCCAGCACGAGCTCCTGGCGTTCGGCCTGCGCGAGGATGGCGAGGAGGTTCGCCATCGTCGCGCTGGGCACATACAGCGCGGCGTCCTTCCCGAGCATGTGCGCGGCAGCCGACTCCAGCTCAGCCGCGGTCGGATCGCCATCGAGACCATCGTCGCCGAGCGGCGCGGATGCGATGCGCTCGTACATCTGCGGCGTGGGCTGCGTCACGGTGTCGCTGCGCAGGTCGACCCTGCGATGTTCGGCTGAAGAAGCATCGGCCATCGTTTGAATCTCCGTCGTCATTCGGCAGTGGCGCCGGACGCTTTCACGACCGCCGACCATTTCTTTCTCTCGCTGTTCAGGAATGCATTGAACGCCTCTGGCGTCCCCGTCTTGACGTAGATGCCGCGTGCAGCCAGGTTGGCCCGGACATCGGCCAGCTCCAGTACGCGATTGATCTCGTGATTCATGGTCCGGACGATATTTTCCGGCGTGTTCGCGGGCACCACGACGCCATAGAGGGTGTAGTACTCGAAGCCTTTGAAGCCGCTCTCGACCAACGTGGGAACGTCGGGGAGCGATGGATCTCTCGCCCCGGAGGTCACCGCCAGCGCGCGCAGCTTGTGGGTCTTGATCAAGGGCAGCGCGGAGACCAGAGAAGAAAAGTAGAAATCGACCTGCCCTCCCAGCAGATCCGTCATGGCCGGGCCGCCGCCCTTGTAGGGCACGTGCAGAAGGTCCGCGCCTGTCGTGACGCGCAGGTTTTCGGCCACGAGGTGCCCGACGGTTCCGTTTCCGGACGACGCATAGGCCAGCGGCTTCTTCTTGGCCCCAGCCAGCAGCGATGCCAGGCTGTCGAAAGGGCTGCCCACATTCACCACCAGCACCGACACACCCGTGCCAACCAATGCAACGGGCGCGAGGTCCTTGGACGGATCGAAGCTGAGCTTCTTGTAGAGAAACTGGTTGACCGCGAGATTGCTGGTCTCGCCCAGGACGGCGGTGTAGCCGTCAGGCGGCGACTTCGCGCCGAACTCCAGGCCGATGTTGTTGCCCGCACCGGGCTTCGTATCGACGACCACCTGCCACTTGGCCTGCTCGCCCAGCTTGGCGGCGATCAGGCGAGAGACGGCATCCGTGCCCCCACCCGGAGGACTCGGCGAGATGAGGTGGATGGGTCGCTCGGGAACCCATGCGTCCGCCGCGTGCGCCTGCCATGCGGCGAGCGCGAGCCCGAGCATGCATGCCATCGTCCTGGCACGCGAGAGGGAAAGGCGTCGGATGTCGTTCATGGGCGAGTGGCTCCGGTCAGGCAGATGAATGGGTGGCGATGAAGCAATCCTAGGTGCGCCGTGGAATGAGTAAAGTGATATATACAAATATCAACTGTGAGGACTTCTCATGAATCTCGCGATGCTGGTCACGCTGAGAACCATCCTTGAACAGGGCAGCTTCACTGCTGCGGCCGGGGTCGTCGGTTGCAGTCCGAGTGCGGTCAGCTTGCAGGTCAAGCAGCTGGAGCAATACTTCGGAAAGCCCTTGTTCGATCGCTCGACCCGCGTGGTGGTGCCCACCTCTTTTGCCCGGGAGGTCGTGAGCGCGGTGGGCGATTTTTCGAGCAGGCTTCAAATGCTTCGATCCCGCCCGGCCGTCGGGGTCGCGGGCCGCATCAGGGTCGGCGTGATCACCAGCATGCAAAGCGACGTGCTTCCGCGCGCGCTCCATGCGCTGCGCCAACGCCATCCTTCGCTCGAGGTCGTGGTGCCCCCGCTGAACGACACCGACGAACTTCTTGCGGAGCTGAAGGCGGCGCGGCTCGATATTGCGTTGCTGGTCCAACCCGAATCCGGTGGTTCGCGCCGCCTGGTCTGGCGCGAGCTGCACCGCCAGCCCTATGTGATGCTGGCGCCCTCGAAAGCCCCGGAGAAAAGCGTCAAGCAACTGCTGGAGGCCTACGACTGGGTGGGCTACGACCTGTCGCTGTCGGGCGGGCGTGTCGCCGCGCGCTATGTTCGCAGCCTGATGCCCAGCGCCCGCTGCGTGATGGAGCTGCGCTCGATGGACGCCATCGTGGCCATGGTCGCGCAGGGCCTGGGCATTTCGGTCGTCCCGCAACCGAGGCGCCCGCTGGTCAATGCCTACGACGTCCGCGAAGTGGATCTCGGAAAACGCGCCCCGTTCCGGAAGATCTCCCTGGTGTGGCGAAGCTCGGACGAAGACAACCGGAACGTCGACGCAGTGGCGGAAGCGTTCGCAACCGCCTTCGCTGCGCGCCCGGGACAGTAGCCGGCACTTCACAGGCCGCGCGAACAACGCTACATTCGACGCCTCGATCCACAACACAGACCGGAGGTGCGCGATGGAAGACACTGCTATTCATTCCCCCTCCCCCGTACGGTCTGTCGTCGGGTCGCCAAAGAACTGCTGCTGACGCACCACCTGCGCGGCGCGCGCCCCTGAAGGGCACAGCCAGTTCGACCGTCGCGGTCTCCTGCCGCGACAGACCTTCCGATTCAAACGCCACCGCCGGCACGCCTGTGCCGAGCGCGATCCGTTCATTTTTCGAATCAAGGCCCACCATGCTTGAAACCCGTGCCGCCGATGCGCGGCATTTCGCGACTTTCGTTTTCGATCCCCAGCGCGCGTCCGCGCAAGAGTGGGCGAAGGCCCTTGCCTACTGGCGTCTTCGCAACGAGGAAGACTTTCCGGACGAGCCCTTGCCGAGCGATGCCCATACCGAACAGAACGTGCGCCAGCACACGCCTCTGCACGTCGTCCATCGCGTCCTGGCGCTGGACGGCCGAGGCAACATCGCCGGCAGCATCAACATGAGCGTTCGCCGCGAAGGCACACCCGACTGCGAAGCCTATGCGCCCTTCGTCGATGTCTGGGGCGGCGTGCGGCAATCCCACCGGCGCCAAGGCCTTGGCTGCGAACTGATGCGGACATTGCTCGCCTTCATGGAAGAGCAAGGCAAGACTACGGCGACCTTCAACACGTCCTTCCCCGAAGGACATGCGTTTTTCACGGCCATCGGCGCGGCCGAGAAGCACCGCAGCATCGAGAACCGCATGGCCTTCGCCCGCCTAGACGACAACGCGCTGGCCCGCTGGCGGGCCAAGGCGCTCGCGGCCGACCACGGACTGCGCCTGGAGATCCACGCAGGCCGCGTGCCCTTCGAGCGGCTCGCGACGCTGATGGCGCCGCTCTCGGCGCTGCTGGAAGACGCCCCCACCACCAACCTCGACCGCCCGCCCATGCGCTTCGAGCTCGAGGGCTTCCGCGCCTGGTACGCCGAGATCGACCGCCGCGGGGGCGAGCACTTCCTCGTGCTCCTGCTCGACGGCGACGAGGTGGCCGCGGTGTGCGATGCCAGCTGGAACCAGCTCTACCCCGACCGCATGTTCCAGCGACTCACGGCCGTGGCCCGCCACTGGCGCGGCAGGGGCTTGGCCAAGGGCGTGAAGGCGGTGATGCTGCAGCTGGTGCGCGAGCGCCACCCCGGGGTCACGATGGCCATCACGAGCAACGCCGAGGTCAACGCCCCCATGCTCGCCATCAACCGCCGGCTCGGCTTTTCCGCGCACAGGCATGATGGGGCCTACCAGATCGGCACGGACAGCCTGAGGGCCTTCCTCTCGACCCGCCCCCCGGCTTCGCAGGACGCACACGCATGAAGACACCCCAGAGACTGCAATCGCTGGTCGACGAAGGCCTGATCGACACGGTCGTTCGCCAGCTGATGAGCGGCAAGGAGGCGATGGTCTACGTCGTGCGCTGCGGCGACCAGACGCGCTGCGCCAAGGTCTACAAGGAGGCCGACAAGCGCAGCTTCCGCCAGGCCGTCGACTACACCGAGAACCGCCGCGTCAAGAACACGCGCGAGGCGCGCGCCATGGCCAAGGGCACGCGCTTCGGCCGCAAGGTGACCGAGGCCATCTGGCAGAGCGCCGAGGTCGATGCGCTCTACCGCCTGGCCGCCGCCGGCGTGCGCGTGCCGACGCCGCACAACTTCCTCGAGGGCGTGCTGCTGATGGACCTGGTGACCGACGCCAACGGCGACGCCGCCCCGAGGCTCAACGACGTGGCCTTCGCGCCCGAAGATGCGCTGCGGCACCATGCCAGCCTGCTGAAGGAAGTGATGCGCATGCTGTGCGCCGGCGTCGTGCACGGCGACCTCTCGGAGTTCAACGTGCTGCTGGCGGAAGATGGCCCGGTGATCATCGACCTGCCGCAGGCAGTGGACGCCGCGGGCAACAACCACGCCAGGCGCATGCTGCTGCGCGACGTCGAGAACCTGCGCAACTTCTTCGGCCAGTACGCGCCGGCGCTGCTGCGCACGCACTATGGCGACGAGATCTGGCAGCTCTACGAGCGCGGCCTGCTGCGGCCCGAGACCGAACTGACGGGCACCTTTGTGCGCGAAACAGGCCCGGTCGACCTCAGCAACGTGCTGCGCGAGGTGGACGATGCGCGCGCGGAGGAAGCAGCGCGGCTGCTGCGGATGCAGGCGCCGCGACAATAGCGGGCCGACAACGCCCGCCCGATGAATTCCACCGCACTGCCCCACCCTGCCCCGCTCCGGCGCCAGCCGATCTCCAACGCCGCCCGCCGGATCGCCAGGGCCGCGGCCTTCGTCGCGCTCGGCATCGGGTCGGCCCATGCCGCCGGCATCCGGCTCGAAGACGACCGCGGCACCACGCTCGAACTGCAGGCGCCGGCGCGACGCATCGTGTCGCTGATGCCTTCGCTCACCGAGACGGTCTGCGCGCTCGACGCCTGCGACCGGCTGGTGGGCATCGATCGCCATGCCAACTGGCCCGCGTCGGTGAAAGGCCTGCCGCAGGTCGGCGGCATCGACGACGCGAACATCGAGCGCATCGTCGCGCTCAAGCCCGACCTGGTGCTGCTGCGCCCGCGCAGCCGCGCCGCCGAACCGCTGGAGCGCCTGGGCATCAAGGTGCTGGCACTCGACGCCAAGACCCATGCCGACATGCGGCGCGTGATGGAAACTGTGGCCCGCGCCACCGGCAAACCCGGCGCGGGCGAGGCCTTCTGGCGCCGGCTCGATGCCGGGCTCGACGCGGCCCGGGCCCGGGTGCCTGCGGGCTGGAAAGGACGGCGCGTGTACTTCGAGGTGCACGGCGGCGTCGCGGCAGCCAGCGAAAGCTCCTTCATCGGCGAAACCCTGGCGCGCCTCGGCCTCGCCAACGCGGTGCCGGGCACGCTCGGGCCTTTTCCGAAGATGAGCCCCGAATTCGTGGTGCGCGCCAATCCCGATGTGCTGATGGTCTCGGCGCTGGGCGAAATCTCGGCGATGGCCGCGCGGCCCGGCTGGTCGGCCATGTCGGCCATCCAGCGCGGACGCGTCTGCAGCTTTGCCTCGGCGCGCTTCGACCTGATGATGCGCCCCGGCCCCCGGCTGGACGAAGCGGCCGACGCCATCGTGGGCTGCCTGGCCTCGCTGGGCGATCCCCGGCCTTGACCTTCCAGCCCGTCAACGTTCAACCCCTCCCATGAAATCCCGTCACAAGCACACATCGTCCACCCCCTTCGTCCGGGTCGGCCCCAGCGGCGTCCATGGCCTCGGCGCCTTCGCGACCCGCGACCTGCCGGCCAACGCATTCCTCGGCCTCTACGAAGGCCGGCGCTACTCGCAGCAGGAGATCGCCGCCAAGGCCTGGAACGACCAGCTCACCTACCTGTTCACGCTGTCGAACCACGAGACCATCGACGGCGCCAAGGGCGGCAACAGCACCCGCCACCTGAACCACGCCTGCGAGCCGAACTGCGAGGCCGTCGAAGAGTACGACGACGGCGGCGAACTGGTGCTCAGGTTCCAGACGCTCGTTGCCGTGGACGCGGGCGACGAGCTGTTCATCGACTATTCGCTGACGGCGGACGACGGCTCGCCGTCGTCGAAGTACCCCTGCCATTGCGGCTCGCCGAACTGCCGCGGGACGATGCTGGCGCCCGTGGAGGCTGCAGAGGAGGCGAAGGAAGAGGAGAACGGTCTGGCTGCGGCCGCCGTGAAGTAGCCCTCAGGGCGACTCGTTCTTCAGGCTGCGCAGTTGCTCCTCGGCGCGGTCGAGGTCCGACCGGAGGGTGCGGATCTCCTGCTCCAGCTTTTCGATGCGCGCTTCGCGGCTCTTCGCCGGGGCGACTGTCTTGCAACGCGCCTGCAGTGCGCCCAATGCTTCGGCGAGCTGCCGCCGGCGCAGCATCTGGCCTCTGGAGCGGGCGAGATCCATGTCGCGCTCGAGCGCGGCCTCCTCCGCATGACAGGCCGCAGCATCCGCCGGCTCCGCAGATTGTGCGAAGGCGGGCATGGCCAGCGTCAACGCAGCGGCCAGGAAGCAGGGTTTCATGCGCATGCCGCTACGGTACCCGAACTTCCCTGCGAGAAGCCGGTTCCGCAGGCAGGTAGCGCGCCTGCCACCGCGCGGCGAGTTGCCGTGCCCGATGCAGTGGCACACGCGCCGCTTCGAAATCGACCACGCAGGCGATGTCTGCGGCCTCGGGCCGGGCCGGGCTTTCGTTGCTCCGGCCATCGGTCAGCAGCCACAGCCAGCGCTGCCGCGCCACGCTGTGGGCCAGCAACCGGTCGGCGTGCTGGACACCGAGCGCCAGCGGTGTGCCGCCGCCGGCGGCAATGGGCGCGACCCAGTCGTCGTTCCAGGCGCTGGCGCGGCGCGGCGGCAGGCGCAGCTCGACCACTTCGCCGGCAAAGCACAGCAGCGCCACATGGTCGCGCCGCTGGTAGGCCTCTTCCATCAACGAAAGCAGCAGGCCCTTGGCGCGCGCGAGGTTGCCGTCGCTGCGCATCGAGGCCGAGCAGTCGAGCAGGAAGCAGTGCAACGCACCGCTGCGCGCCTGCAGCGGCCGGCGCCGCAAGTGTTCCGCGCGCAGCGCATCGGCGCCGCGGGCCGCGAGGGTGCGCGGCCAGTCGAGCGCCGCCCCCTTCGATGCGGCGCCGTGCCATGCGTCCCTTTGCCTGCCCTGCCTCCAGTCGCCCTGGCGTGCGCCAGCGGGTGCGGCGTCCCGGAGGCTCAGGCTTTTTTTGGGGCGGCCTGCTGCGCGGGCTGCGGGGAGATCAGCGGGCGCAGCGGCTTGACGCGTTCGATGCCGACGGGCTCGGGGGGCATCGCGCCCCAGTCCTGGTCGCCTGCATCGCTTCGATCGGCGCCGTTCGTTCCCGCCTCGCCCTTCGTGTTCCGGGTGGCCGGTGCTGTTGCGGGTGCCGCGCCTTCGGCTTCCGGCTTGCGCCGATGCAGCAGTACCGCTTCGGCCACGCGCTGCACGTGGTCGGCGGTGATCGCCGCAGCGCCGTCCCAGGCCGCGAGTGCGCGCGCCGAGCGCAGCATCACGAGGTCGGCGCGCAGCCCATCGACCTGCGATGCGATGCACAGCCCGCTGACCGCCTCGTGCACATCGTCGCTGTACGCCAGCGCCGACGCGTCGGCCACGACGGCGCGGGCCCGGCCCAGCGCAGCGGCGAGCTCGGTTTCGGCCTGCGCATGCTTCGAGCGAAAGCCCTGCGGATCGGCATCGAAGGCCAGCCGCGCACGCACGATGGCCTGCCGCTCGGCCGCGTCCTCGATGTTGCGCAGCTGCACGCACAGCCCGAAGCGGTCGAGCAGTTGCGGGCGCAGCGTGCCCTCCTCCGGATTCATCGTGCCGACCAGCACGAAGCGCGCGGCATGCCGGTGCGAGATGCCGTCGCGCTCCACCACGTTGACACCGCTCGCCGCTGCGTCGAGCAGCGAATCGATCAGCGCATCGGGCAGCAGGTTGATTTCGTCCACGTAGAGCACGCCGCCATGTGCGCGCGCCAGCAGGCCGGGCGCGAACTTGAGTTCGTGGCCCGCGAGCGCATGGCCGAGGTCGAGCGTGCCCACCAGGCTTTCGAGGCTCGCGCCCAGCGGCAGCGTGACGAAGGGCGCGCCGGGCAGCAGCTCGGCCAGCGCGCGCGCCGCCGTGGTCTTGGCCGTGCCGCGGGGCCCTTCGATCAGCACCCCGCCCAGGCCGGGATCGACCGCGGYCAGCAGCAGCGCCTGGCGCAGCCGTGGCTGGCCGGCAATCGCGGCAAAGGGAAAAGGCACCGGCATGGGCGCGGCAGTGGTCATCGGGGGGATCCTTCCATCTGCTGCTCGTGGTCGAGCAACAGGTTTTCCAACTGGGACTGGTAGTCGCCGGGCGACTGCCACAGGCCGCGCTGCATGGCTTCGAGCAGGCGGCTCAGCATGTCGTGCAGTGCGCGCGGATTGTGCGCGTTGACGAAATCGCGGGTGGCGGCGTCGAGTACATAGGCATCGGCCACCATCGCGTACTGGTGGTCGCCGACCACGCGCGCGGTGGCGTCGAAGCCGAACAGGTAGTCCACGGTCGCGGCCATCTCGAAGGCGCCCTTGTAGCCGTGGCGCTTCACGCCGGCGATCCACTTCGGGTTGACCACGCGCGAGCGGATCACGCGGCTGATTTCTTCCTTCAGCGTGCGCACGCGCGGCGCCTGCGGGTTGCCGTGGTCGCCGTGGTACATGGCGGGCTGCTGGCCGCTCAGGTGGCGCACGGCGGCGGCCATGCCGCCCTGGAACTGGTAGTAGTCGTTGGAGTCGAGCAGGTCGTGCTCGCGGCTGTCCTGGTTCTGCATCACGACGTTCATTGCGCTCAGGCGGCGCACCAAGGCGTCGGCCGCCGGCACGCCGTCGCTGCCCTGGCCGTAGGCATGGGCACTGCCGCCGACGTAGGCGTTGGAGAGGTCGTCGTCGGTCTGCCAGTTGCCGTGGTCGAACAAGGGCTGAAGGCCGGAGCCGTAGCTGCCCGGTGCGGAGCCGAACACGCGCCATCCGGCCTGCGTGCGCGCGGCTTCAGGCGCGAGGCCCTGTTCTTCGAGTGCCGCACTCTCCCGCAGGATGCGCGCGCGGATCGGGTTGCGCTCGGCGTCTTCGTCCTCCTGCGATGCAACGGCCTGCACCGCGGCATCGAACATCTGCACGGCGCCGGGGAAGGCATCGCGGAAGAAGCCCGAGATGCGCAGCGTCACGTCGATACGCGGACGTCCGAGCCCCACCGTGGGCAGCACCTCGAAATCGACCACGCGCTGGCTGCCCGGCGCCCACTTGGGCCGCACGCCGATCAGCGCGAAGGCCTGGGCCAGGTCGTCGCCGCCGGTGCGCATGGTGGCCGTACCCCACACCGACAGGCCCATCGCCACGGGGTAGTCGCCGTGCGCCTGCAGGTGGCGTTCGACCAGCTGCGCGGCGGACTTGAGGCCCAGCATCCAGGCGGTGGGCGTGGGAATGGCGCGGGTGTCGACCGCATAGAAGTTGCGGCCGGTCGGCAGCACGTCGGGCCGACCGCGCGAAGGCGAGCCACTCGGGCCGGGCGGCACGAAGCGGCCTTGCAGCGCGCGTGAAAGCTGCAGCAGTTCCTGCGGGCCGCAGGCATCGAGCGCCGGCGCAAGGCTTTGTTCGACGCGGCGCAGCACGGCGGCGGTGTGTGGCATGTCGGGCGGACAGGCGTTCTCTTCCAGCAGGCGCTGCGCGAGCAGTTCCAACCGCTCGCGTGTGTCACCGTGATGCCGCCACGGATCGGCGCTCACCGATTGCAGCAGCGCCGGCCGCGCGCCTTGCCATGGCCTGGCCGCGTCGATGTCGAGTGGGTCGAAGGCTTCGCCCGGCAGCAAGTCCTGCGTCAACGCTCCGAGCAGCCCGGCATTTGCACCCGCACCATCGCCGGACGGGTAGCGCGCGAGCGCGAGCAAGGTGTCGCGCCGCAGACGGTCCTGCGGCGAGGCACCGAACACATGCAGCCCGTCGCGAATCTGCGTTTCCTTGAGTTCGCACAGGTAGGCATCGACGCGCGCCAGCACCGCATCGTCTTCCGCGCCCGGCATCCCCAGTTCCTCGACCAGGTGCTGCGCACGCACCGCCGCGAGGATCTGCGCGCGCAGCACCTTGGCGCGCCGCGCATCGACCAGCAGCGCGTCGTAGTACTCGTCGACCTGGCGCTCCAGGTCCTGCAGCGGGCCGTGGTTCTCGGCGCGCGTGAGCGGCGGCATCAGGTGATCGACGATCACCGCCTGCGTGCGCCGCTTGGCCTGCGCGCCCTCGCCCGGGTCGTTGACGATGAAGGGGTAGACGTTGGGCAGCGGCCCGAGGATGGCATCGGGCCAGCAGGTCTGCGACAGCGCAATGCTCTTGCCCGGCAGCCATTCGAGGTTGCCGTGCTTGCCGACATGGACCACCGCGTCGATGGCGAAGGCATCGCGCAGCCAGAAATAGAACGCGAGGTAGCTGTGCGGCGGCACCAGTTCGGCGTCGTGGTAGCTCGCGTAGTCGGCCACTCCCTGTGTGTCGAGCATGCCCAGTGCGCGCGCGGGCTGGATGCCGACGAACACATGGCCCAGCCGCAACCCGGCGATCATGAAACGGCCCTGGCGCAGCATCGGGTCTTGCTCGGGCGCGCCCCAGCGTGCATCGATGGCGGCGGCCATGCCCTCGGGCAAGGCGGCAAGCCGCGCGCGGTAGTCGGCGAGCGCGTAGCTCTGCCAGGCGGGCCGCGCGGACCATTGGGCCGGATCGTTGGCGATGCCTTCCTGCAGCTTCTGCATCAGCGCATCGCCATCGGCGGGCATCGAACCGGGTTCGCCGAGTGCGTAGCCCCCGGCCTGCATCGCGCGCAGGATGGCAATCACCGAAGCCGGCGCGTCGAGCCCCACCCCGCTGCCGATGCGCCCTTCGCTGCCGGGGTAGTTCGCCAGGATCAGCGCGATGCGCTTGTCGGCCGCCTGCAGGCCGCGCAGGCGGCACCAGCGGCGCGCCAGCTCGGCCACGAAGGCGATGCGGTCGGGCTCGGGCTGGTAGCTCACCACCTCGGTCTGCGTCAGCGCGCAACGGTGCGACAGGCCCTTGAAGCTCACGGCGCGCGTGATGATGCGGCCGTCCATCTCGGGCAGGGCGATCTGCATCGCAATGTCGCGCGGGCGCAGGCCCTGGCTGTCGGCCAGCCAGTCTTCGCGGTTGCCGCCGCTCACGATCACCTGCAGCACCGGTGCATCGCCGGCCAGCGCGACGGCCCCGCCTTCGTCGTCCTGCGCGCCCTGCCCCAGCGCGGCGAAAGCGGTGGTGTTGAGCACGAGCTGCACGTCGTGTTCACTGCACAGGCCACGGAATGCAGACATGCACAGCGGGTCCTTCAGCGAATCGAGCGCGACCGGCAGCGGGTTCAGCCCCTCGGCGTGCAGCGCGGCGGCGAGCGCATCGAAGGCCGCCGTGTTGCCCGACAGCAGGTGCGAGCGGTAGAACACCAGCGCCACCACCGGCGCCCCCGCATGCCACCCGGCGCGCAGATCGTCGATGCCGGCGACGCTGTGTGCCGCGTCCATGCCGCGCGGCACATGCAGCGCCACCTGCGGCAGGCTGCGCGGCGGCAGGGGCGCTTCGCCATGGCCAAGGCCGTGGAAGGCCACCGCGCGCAGGAACTGCATCGCATTGCCCGCACCGCCCGCGCGCATGTACTGCCACAGCTGGCGGCTCACGGCGCGCGGCGCTGTACTGCGCGCGAGCAGGTCTTCGTCTTCCTGCAGGTCGCCCGAGAACATCGCGAGCTGCTGGCCCTTGCGCTTCGCGAGCTTCTCGAGTTGCTGCAGTCCGTAGGCCCAGGCCGACTCGGCGCCCAGGTGATCGACCACCACCACGCGCGCATGCTGCAGCACCTCGTCGACATACAGGTCGAGCGAGGCCGGTTGCCGCAGGTGCATCAGGTTGGCCAGCCGCAGCGGCGGGTAGCCGGGATCGGTGGCCGCCAGTGCGGTGCGCGCCGCGGCGAGCAGCGCGAGCGTGGTGTCGGCCGAGCTGAGCACAACGATGTCGCCCGGCGTCTGGTCGAGCCGGGTGACGACGCTGTCGTCTTCGACGAAGCGCCCGGGCTGGGTGCTCAGCAGGTGCATGCGTTCAGGCCATCGGCCGATCAGGCGGGAACGGCGGCCGCGCCTTCCAGCGCCTTGCGCAGCACGGCTTCGTCGAGGTCTTCGCCGATGAAGACGAGGCGCGTGCGCTGCGCTTCGCCGTCGCGCCAGCGGCGGTCGAAGTGGTGGTCGAAACGGCGGCCCACGCCCTGCACCAGGAGGCGCATCGGCTTGCCGGGAACCGCGACGAAGCCCTTCACGCGGTAGATGGTGTGCTGCTCGACCAGCGCGGCGAGCGTGCTCAGCAGATCGTCGCGGTCCACGGGCGGCAGCTCGATCACGAGCGAGTCGAACTCGTCGTGGTCATGGTCTTCCTCGTGGTCGTGGTGGCTTTCGCGCAGGTGGATCGATGCTTCGGCCGCGCGGCCCTGGCCCAGCAGCAGCGCGAGCGGCAGCTTGCCTTCGGTGGCGGCGACGATCTTGACCTCGGGCGGCAGCTCCTCGCGCACCAGCGCCTCGACCTTGGCGCGCGTGGCATCGTCCATCAGGTCGGTCTTGTTGAGCACCACGAGGTCGGCGGCCGAGAGCTGGTCTTCGAACAGCTCGTGCAGCGGCGATTCGTGGTCGAGGTTGGGGTCGGCGCGGCGCTGCGCATCGACCTCCTGCGGGTTCTCGGCGAACTGGCCCGAGGCGGCAGCGGGGCCGTCGACCACGGTGACCACCGAATCGACGGTGAAGATGTTGGCGATGTCCGGCCACTGGAAGGCCTGCACCAGCGGCTTGGGCAATGCGAGGCCCGAGGTTTCGATGAGCACGGCATCGATGTCGCCGCGCCGCTCGGCCAGCTGCAGCATCACGGGAAGGAACTCTTCCTGCACGGTGCAGCAGACGCAGCCGTTGGCCAGCTCGTAGAGTGCGCCTTCGCGCGCGTTGCCCTCACTGTCCTCATCCTCGCAGCCGATGCCGCAGCCGCGCAGGATCTCGCCGTCGATGCCGAGCTCGCCGAACTCGTTGACGATCACCGCGATGCGCCGGCCTTCGGCGTTGCCGAGGATGTGGCGCAGCAGCGTGGTCTTGCCGCTGCCGAGGAAGCCGGTGACGATGGTGACGGGGATCTTGGCGTTGCTGGGGGTCATGGAGAAATTCTTTCAGGCGCCGGTGGCGCGGAAATGGATGGCGAAAAAGCGGGCGCGCGGCAGCGCCCCGAGTCGTGCTCGAGGGGCGCGGCAACAGGCTTGAATCAGACGCTGCCGTACAAACGGCGTTCGACGAAAGCCGTCCCTTGCAGACGGCGCCAGCCCTTGGCGGCGGCCAGCACACCCAGGTCGACCAGCGGCTCGACCAGCACGACGGTCATGTAGGCAGCGCCGAAGCTGGCGATCTGGCCCAGGTTCTCGAGCCCGGTACCACGTCCGTAGAGCGCCCAGAAGCCGACCCAGACCACGATGCCCCCCTGGTAGGCCACCGACAGCTTGAATGCCTGCTGGTAGCCGATGTCCACGTAGGCGACGTTCTGGGGAATGATCCGCCGTGCCAGCGCGGAAGTGGCAAACAAGGGCACCAGCAAGGTGGTGATGTTCATGCCGTACTGCGGCAGGTCCTGGGGTTCGAAGAACAGGCTCTGGATGAGCAACCCGCCCGCCAGCCCGAGGGCCGCGGGCGCCAACCCGAACACCAGCAGCAGGGTCGTGCCGAGAATCAGGTGCACCTCGGACACACCCACGGGATGATGCGGGAACACTTCGAAGAAGCAGAACACCAGCGCCACGGCAATGGCCGAGCGCAGCGCCAGGGCAGCAATGCCGTCCTTCATGAGGGTATCGATGGCCACTTTGCCTGTGTAGGCGAGCGCGGCGGCGGCCGTCGCGTAGCTGAGGAAAATCTTGGATCCGTCGACTAAACCTGGTTCGATGTGCATCGAGCACCTCCTGTGTTGCAAGTTGATTGTTGGTGGATGGGCCGGCTCGCGCAAGCCCCTGTCATGAACGCTGAAGCGCGCGCTGCGCTCCCGGCACAGCCGACCGGGGCTTGCGCCGCAGCCGGCGCCAGCCGATCACCACGCCGCTGGCCGAGGCAACGGTGCCGATGATCGACAGCAGCCACACGACGATGTCCCAGGCCGGCCGGTACTGGATCAGCCACGGAAAGTCGAGGCTGTGCGCTGCGTTGAAGAGCCAGCGGCGCAGGCGCGAGTTGCTGTCGTTGCTGCCGGCGACCTGGCCGCTTGCGGGGTCGATGTAGATCCAGCTGCGCGCGGCGTCGTCGAATTCGAGGCGCCAGATGGGCAGGGTGCGCTCACGGTGGTGGCCGTACCAGTGGAAGTCTTCGCGTGTCTGCAGCGTCGTTTGCGTCACGGCGGCACCGGGCCGCAGGCGCGCAGCGGCATTCGCGATCTCTTCGCGGCCGATCGATGCCGGTGCGCCGGTAGCGGCATCCACCACCCGCACGCGCGCTTGCGCATCGCGCAGCTGCAGCAGCGGCTTGCCGTCGAACCAGGTCAGCAGCGCCTCGCGGGGTGCAGCAGCGCCCTCGCCTGCCGGCAACACGGCCGGCGGCCACGGGAACGGCGACGAACCGGCGCCGGTGTAGCGCGCCATGGCGGCTGCATCGGCCGGGTCGCGCTGGAACCAGCCATTGGGGTTCATCGAAAGCCAGCCGCTGACGATCCACGTCAGCACGAAGAAGCCGCCGATCAGCCCGGCGATGTGGTGCCAGGCCATCCACCCGGTGTAGGGCGTGACCGCACCGTTGCGGAACCGCCGGCGCAGCCGGATTCGCAGGATGCCGATGACGATGCCGGTCACGGCCGAGACGATGCTGGCGGCCGAAAGGTACACCACCACGTCGTGCCACAGCGGCGGATCGGCGCGCAGCGGCGTGAAGTAGATCCAGTGCGGCACGGAGCCGAGCCAGTTCCAGAAGCGTTCGGAGCGCGTGGTGTCGCGCACCACTTCGCCGGTGCGCGAGGACACGTAGAGCTCGGTGCCAGCCGCGTCGCCGACTTCGATGCGGTGCAGCGGACGCAGCGGGTTCAACCCTTGCGGCACGGTCCACTGGTCGCGCTCCAGCGTCTCGGCCCAGCGCGCGCCGGACTGACCGGAGAAATCGCGGGCGATGGACTCGGCCTGCGCGGCACCGACCGGCCCGAGCACGCGGCCGTCGCGTGCGGACACCGCATGCCGCCCGCCGCGCGAATCGACGATGCGCCACACCGGCTGCGGATCGGCGCCGCCCTGCATCTCCAGCGCCATGCGCCGTGGTTGCTGTGCGCGCACGGCCTGCGGCAGCGCATCGAGCGCGGCCGCAGGCGCCACCGCCGCCCGCTCGAAATGCACCGGGCCGAGGCCAGCCAATCGCTCCCCGTCGGTGAGCGTGGGATACCCCACGTACATCATCACCACGCCCGAGGCAAACCACATGACGAACAGCAGGCAGCCGCCGATGCCCAGCCACCGGTGCGTCCAGTAGAGCCAGTGGCGGACCCKGGGCCAGGCGCGGCGCCATGCGGATGTCATCGTCGTGCTCAGAAGCTCACCAGTGCCGACAGCTCGACCGAGCGCGGCCGGCCCAGCAGCCACTGGTTGCCGCTGTTCGAGAACGAAACCGCGTACTTGCGGTCGGCCAGGTTGTAGGCCCGCAGCGCCAGCTTGAGCGACGGGTTCGCCTGCCAGCTCACGCCTGCGTCGGCCACGGTGTAGGAGCCGATCTTGCGCGAGTTGGCCGCATCGACCTGGCGCGGGCCGACGTAGCGCACGCCGAACTCGGCCTCCCACTGCGGCAAGAAGCGCCAGTTGAGCCAGAGGTTGGCAGCCTCTTCGGGCACGCCGAACGGCGTGTTGCCCGCGCGCGAGACCAGCGACTTGCCGACGACCTCGTTGAAGTCGTCATAACGCGCGCGCAGCTTGGCGACGTTGGCTTCGAGCCTGAGCGTGGAGGTCAGCGCCAGGTCGAGCGTGGCCTCGATGCCTTCGGACGACTGCTTGCCGACCTGCTGCGTGATGGTCGGGTCGTTCGCAGAACGCGAGAGCAGCTTGTCCTTCTCGATGCGGTAGGCCGCCACGGTCCATGCGCCGCGGCCGTCGGCCAGCTGGCGCTTGTAGCCGATCTCGACCTGCTTGCCGGTGCTCAACTCGAACGGCGCTTGCGTGGTCGATGTGCTGATCACCGAGGTCAACGGATCGGCCGCACGCGCCACCTGGGCGTAGAACGACTGCGAGGCATCGGGCGCGTACACCACGCCGAGGCGGCCGGTGGCGTACTCGAAGGTTTTCTGGAGGTTGTTGGCGGCGTTCTGCAGGTCGGTGCGCGCAACCTTCGCGTGGTCCCAGCGCAGGCTGCCCACCACCGACCACTGCTCGTTGAAGGCCAGCTTGTCTTCGGCGAAGAAGGCGTAGGTGCTGGTCTTGGTCTTGTAGCGCGGCGTGTAGGCCACCGGCGAAGCGTAGTAGCCGGGGTTGAAGACGAAGGGGTCGACCACCGAACGGCCGCCATAGGGCGAATCGTTGGTGTGCAGGAAGTCGATGCGGTTCGCATCGAAGCCCACCAGCACCTGGTTGGCCAGGCCGAAGAGCGTGTGCTTGAAGGTGGCGTCGGTGCGGTTGCCGATCTGCTCCTGGTCGTGGCCGATTTCCAGGTAGTCGCCGCGAGTGACGCGGCCGGTGATGGCGCTGTAGGTGTAGGTTTCGCTGTTGCGCCAGTGGCGCTTGCTGTCGAGCCGGTAGAGCTGGTTGCGCACGGTGACGGCGTCGTTGGGCGTCCATTGGGCGTCCAGGCGGGTCCAGCGGTCGCGGTACTTGATCTCGGCATCGTCGAGGTTGTAGTTCTGCGCGCGGTTCAGGCTGCTGACGCGGCCGTTGATCAACGGCACGCCGTAGTAGCGCTGCGGCGACTGGCGGCCCTCGTCGTGCGACAGCGTGAACTGCAGCTGCGGCGACACATCGAGCCGCACGGCCGCGCCCACCGCCAGGCTCTCGGCCTCGCCGCGCAGCATGAAGCCGTCGGTCTTGCGGTGGCTGATGTCGAAGCGGTAGGAGAGCATGTCGTTGATGGCGCCGCCACTGCCGAAAGCGACCTGCCGGGTGGCATCCGAACCCACGGTCACGAGCGCCTCGTTCTGGATCGGGCCGCGCATGGGCTTCTTGGGCACCACGTTGATCGCGCCGCCGATGGCGCCCTCGCCGAACATCACCGACGCGGCGCCGCGCAGCACCTCGATGCGGTCGACCGACCAGGTGTCGAAGGGAAAGGTGACGGTGCCGGCGCCCGCGTAGAGGCGCGTGCCGTCGAACAGCTGCATCACCGAGCCGTGGCCCGTGAAGCCGCGCGCCGCCATCGCCGTGCCGCCGTTGCCGGGGCCGGGCGTGGCGGTGATGCCGGTGGCGCGGGTCACGGCCTCGACGACCGACACGTCGCCGCGCGCGCGGATGGTGTCGCCGCTCAGCACCTCGATGCTCGCCGGCGTTTCCAGCGGCGTGAGGCCCAGCCGGCTGCCGGTGTGCGAGGGCTCGTCGATGGCCAGCGGCGTGTGCCGGGTGGCCTCGACCTGCACCGGCGCGAGGCTGTTGTTGCTGTTGTTCGGCGCTTCACCCGACTGCGCCAAGGCGCTGCCCGGCCCGAAAGCCAGTCCCAAACCCAGTGAAAGACCCGAAAGGCGTGCCCATTGCAGCGGCGCGCCCGTGCGATCGCGCGCCGGCGATGCATGACCCATGTGACTTCTCCTCCGACCTGCGTCCCCGCAGGCTCCTGACCGAATGCGGACGTCGAGGGATGCGGCGAAGGGCGGGCCGGTTCACGCGAGGGCGAAGCGGCATGCCCGGACCCGCACTCCCGCAGCGTCCGAAGGCGGTTGCGAAGGCCGGTATCCGGGCTCGCGGAGCGCTCCGATGGGCAGGATGAGTGCGCATCGGAGCCGAAACCCTCGCCTTCCCACGCCGAGGCGCAGTGGCTGCCAATGCCGACAGGGGCATTGGCGCGAGGGTTTCCAGATCCGCTGACCGTTGCGGGGGCAGCGCAGGAATGGATGCGTCCGTGAAGACGCAGCGCACCTGCTTCCCGTTTAACCCCCAGGCCACTGAATGGCATGCGGGGCACCTTCGAACCGTGTGCGTGGCGGCGTCAGTTAAGAAGAACTGCCGCACCAGGCCCGCGGGATTATAGGGAGCGGCCCGAAAGCAGGCCCCGTCCCCGCGGGACTCAGACGGGTTTTCCGTCCGCGCCGAACAGCCGGCGCAGCACCGCGACACCCGCCACCAGCGCGTTGGAATAGCTGGCATACGGGTCGTGGGCGGCCTCCAGCGGCTCGTAGATGTGGTGCTCCGCGCTGGGGACGTCACCCTCCACCGCCTCCATCAGCACCCAATAGAACTCGCCCTCCTCCAGTTCGTGGACGGTCAGTGCGATGTTTCTGGGTGAGGGCATGGAAATGCGGGGCATGCTGGTATTTCTGTCAAATGGACGGAAGATGGGTGCGGTTGACAGCTTCCGGGCTTCTCCTACAGAGCTTGCGCGCCGGGCGGCCTAATGTTGTTGTCAGGGACCTTCCAAAAGAACCAGGAGGCAAGCATGAAGCATTTCACTCTTGAACCCCGCATGCGGTCGAGTATCGGGGGTGCTTTCTATCCGACCGGTTATTCGATGGTGATGTTCCCGAGCGCAGAGGACGCCAATCGCATCGGCCATCGGCTGATCGAGAAAGGCATGAGCGGCGACGAGGTCTATCTGCTCCCCCCCCAGACGGTGCTGGAAGAAATCACACCCACCGTCAGAGACTCGGACAACCCCCTGCCCTCCGCCGGCACTGACGCCGCCACGGTGCGCGCCTACACCAAGCTGGCGCGCGAGGGCCACACGGGTCTCCTGGTCAGGACAAGAGATGAAGCGGCTGCGACCCGCCTGATGGAACAGGTGCGTACCGTGCCCTACTCCATCGCGCAGCGCTACCGCACGCTGGTCATCGAAGACCTCTGAACCGGTGCGGAGGCCGGGACGGCCATCGAAACCGCACGCTGCACCACGTCGCGGGCCATGGCCTGAGCCAGTTCCTGCTCGCCGAGGAAGACGGTGACCGCCGCTTCCTGCGTGAGCAGCCGGGCCTCGTGCTCGTTGTGGCTGCGGATCACGGTCTGGACCGACGGATTGAGCGTGCGGGCGGTTTCGATCATCTGGCGCGCGTTCAGGGTGTCGGGCGTGGCCACCACCAGCACGCGGGCGCGTGCAACGTGGGCCTGGATCAGCACGGCAGGGTCTGCCGCATCGCCCCACACGGCCGCGATGCCGGCCTCGCGCAGCTTTTCGACCAGTTCGCGGTTCTGCTCGACCACCACGCAGGGAATGTCGTTCACCTCGAGCTCGGCCGCGATGCGACGCCCCACCCGGCCATAGCCGACCAGCACCACCTGCCTGGAGAGGTACCTGGCCTCGGTGGTCATCGGCAGTTCGGCCAGCGGATCGTCGCGCGACGCCAGGCCGCGCGCGAACGAGGAATGGGCGTGCAGCCATTTCTGCAGCGGGGCGATGAGGCTGAACCACAGCGGGTTGGTGGCGATGGAAATCAGCGCGCCCGCCAGCACCAGGCTCTGCCCCTCGACCGGCAGCAGGCCGAGCGACACCCCCAGCCCGGCCAGGATGAACGAGAACTCGCCGATCTGCGCCAGGCTCGCGCTCACCGTGAGCGCCGTGGCCAGCGGATAGCGGAACACCAGCACCAGCGCGCAGGCCGCGAGCGACTTGCCCAGCACGATCACCCCCACCACCGCCAGCACCTGCAGCGGACGCTCGATCAGCACCGAGGGATCGAACAGCATGCCGACCGACACGAAGAACAGCACCGCGAAGGCATCGCGCAGCGGCAGCGATTCCTGCGCCGCGCGGTGGCTGAACTGCGACTCGCGCATCACCATGCCGGCAAAGAAGGCACCGAGCGCGAACGACACGCCGAACAGCGCTGCCGAGGCAAAGGCGATGCTGACCGCGGCAGCCACCACGCACAGCGTGAACAGCTCGCGCGAGCCGGTGCGCGTGACCTGCCAGAGGATCCATGGGAACACGCGCCGCCCCACCACCAACATCAGGGCGACGAAGCCGCCGACCTGCAGCAGCGTGAGGCCGAGCGTCTGCCACAGCGGTTCGGTGGGGCCCCCGGCATGGTTCGGCTGGCCGCCCAGCACACCCGCGAGCGGCGGCATGAGCACCAGCACGAGCACCATGGCGAGGTCTTCCACCACGAGCCAGCCGACGGCAATGCGGCCGGTGAACGAGTCGAGGATGCCAAGGCTCTCCAGCGCGCGCAGCAGCACGACCGTGCTCGCCACCGACAGCGCCAGCCCGAACACCAGTGCCGCGCCGAGGCTCCAGCCCCACCACATGGCGAGGCCGCCGCCGAGCAGCGTGGCCACGGCAATCTGCGCCAGTGCGCCGGGCAGCGCGATCTTGCGCACCGCGAGCAGGTCGTCGAGGGAGAAATGAAGGCCGACACCGAACATCAGCAGCATCACGCCGATCTCGGCAAGCTGGGCGGCAATGCCCGCATCGGCCACGAAGCCCGGCGTGAACGGGCCGATGATCACGCCTGCCAGCAAGTAGCCCACCAGCGCCGGCAGCCGCAGCCTGGCCGCCAGGAAACCGAACACCAGCGCCAGGCCGAGGCCGGCGGCAATGGTGTTGATCAGGGAAACGCTGTGCGGCATCGCTGCATTTTGCAGGGACGATGCCTGTCCCTTTATTTCACACGGCCATCTTGGTGGGGATGTGTTTGGGCATTCGGGGGTATTCATTCAGGGCGCGTGCACAGTCGTTGTGCTGGCCGATCAACCGCTGCGCTGAGCGATCACGCTGGCGGTGTGAGCGCACCCCGAACAAGGCTGTTTTTTTCCGCGATGATGCGTCCGTTCGGAAACCCCTGGCGTAAATGGAAGCAGGACAGCGATGCACGCCGCTGTCCGCCAACCCATCCAACCACTTCAAGAGGATCTTTCGCCATGAACACCTTGCGCCACCGCATCGCCATCGCAGCCACCCTGGCACTGGCCCTGACCGCCGGCCACGCCCTCGCCGCGGACATGACACCCGCGCCGTCCGCCAAGGCCGCGGCGGCCAGCAACCTGACCGCCGCCCGCGCCCTGATCGCCGACAGCAAATGGACCGAGGCCGTCAGCGAACTCGAGCGCGTCAACGACAGCGGCAACGCCGACTGGAACAACCTCATGGGCTACACCCTGCGCAAGTCCGGCGCCGGCAAGTGGACGGCTTCGGAAAAATACTACGACGCCGCGCTGAAGATCGACCCGAAGCACCGCGGTGCGCTCGAATACTCGGGCGAGCTGTACCTCTCGATGGGCGATCTGCCCAAGGCCGAGCAGCGCCTCGCCGCACTCGGCCAGGCCTGCGGCATGGCCTGCCGCGAATACTGGGACCTGAAGGCGTCCATCGAAAGCTACAAGACCAACGGCGGCAAGAAGAGCTGAAATCCGGCCGTCGCCGAATCAACGCTGCGGGCC
>NZ_JBFUHN010000085.1:0-26572 GCF_056402375.1 Variovorax sp. P4_B10
CGACGGCGGCAGCGTGGAGAAGATCTCCAAGGCGGCCAAGTCGTACGACCGGATGATCTACTACTACTTCGGCAGCAAGGAAGGCCTCTTCATCGCGGTGCTCGAAGGCATCTACAAGCGCATGGACGATGCCGAGGCCGCGATTGCGCTCGACGCCTCGCGCCCCGTGGAGGCGCTCACCGAAGTCATCCGCTTCGTGCTGGGCTACTACCGCAAGAACCCCGAGTTCGTCACGCTCTTGAACACCGAGAACCTGCACAAGGGCCGGCACATCTCGAAGTCGCTGCGGGCGCGCGAATACTCGTCGCGGGCGGTGGCCATCATCGCGGAAATCCTGGCCAGCGGCTCGGCCCAGGGCCTGTTCCGCAAGGACCTCGTGGCGCGCGACATCTACCTGCTGATCGCGTCCACCGGCTATTTCTACACCTCCAACCGGCACACGCTCACCGCCTTCCTCGGCGAGCCGCTCGAGTCGCCGGAGGCGATCACGCACTGGGAAGACTTCGTGATCGAGACCCTGCTGCGCACCGTGCGCGCGGACGAAGCACAAGACACCAACATCCCACCCCACGAGGACACCACGAAATGGCAGAAATCGCAGCCGGCGCAAAGTCGGGCAAGGTCGTCATAAGGAACATCGGGCTCCTGCTCTCGGGCGACATCGACAAGCCCATCCTCGACGCCGACACCATCGTGGTGAACGACGGCCTGATCGTCGCGGTCGGCAAGGAAAAGGACTGCGACCTCGAAGGCGCGCAAACCGTCATCGACGCGAAGAAGACCTGCGTTGCGCCCGGCCTGATCGACAGCCACGTGCACCCGGTGTTCGGCGACTGGACGCCGCGCCAGGGCCAGATCGGCTGGATCGACTCGACCATGCACGGCGGCGTCACCACCATGATTTCCGCCGGCGAAGTGCACCTGCCGGGCCGGCCCAAGGACATCGTGGGCCTGAAGGCGCTGGCCATCACCGCGCAGCGCGCGTTCGACAACTTCCGCCCCGGCGGCGTGAAGGTTCTCGCCGGTGCGCCGGTCATCGAGAAGGGCATGGTCGAAAGCGACTTCAAGGAACTCGCCGAGGCCGGCGTGGGCCTGCTCGGCGAAGTGGGCCTGGGCTCGGTGAAGGCCGGCTACGAGGCCAAGGAGATGGTGGCCTGGGCGCGCAAGTACGGCATCCAGAGCACGATCCACACGGGCGGCCCGTCGATTCCCGGCTCGGGCCTGATCGACAAGGACGTGGTGCTCGAAGCCGACGCCGACATCATCGGCCACATCAACGGCGGCCACACCTCGCTGCCGGAGGCGCATGTGTGCGAGCTGTGCGAGAAGAGTTCGCGTGCGATCGAGATCGTGCACAACGGCAACGAGAAGGTCGCCATTGCGGCGGCCAAGGCGGCGCTCGAACTCAAGTGTCCGCACCGCGTGATCCTCGGCACCGACGGGCCCGCGGGCTCGGGCGTTCAGCCGCTGGGCATCCTGCGCATGGTGGCGATGCTGTCGTCCATCGCGAACATTCCGGCCGAGCTGGTGTTCTGCTTTGCCACCGGCAACACGGCGAAGATCCGCAAGCTCAACTGCGGTCTCATCGAGGTGGGCCGCGATGCCGACTTCGTCTTCATGGACCGCGCGCAGCATTCGCCCGCGCCGGGCCTGCTCGAAAGCGTGCAGCTCGGCGACATTCCGGGCGTGGGCATGGTCATGATCGACGGCATCGTGCGCTGCGGCCGCAGCCGCAACACGCCGCCTGCGACGGAGATTCCGGTGGTGGTGTCGGGCGCGCACTGAGCGCCAGCGCTTCCTCTTTCTCCTTCCCCCTCTGGGGGAAGGTCGGGATGGGGGCAGGCAGAGCGTCCGATAGATGCGCCGCGTGCCCCCACCCCAGCCCTCCCCCAGAGGGGGAGGGAGCGAAGCTGCTACTTCGCGCGAAACACCAGGTAGCGCGCCGACAGGAAGTTGGCCCCCATGCCCGCAATGCTCCCGATCGCCACGCCGAGCGCCGCAGCCCAGCGGCCCTCGATCCAATGCAGCGTGAGCACGTACGCACCGTAGTTCAGCACCGCGCCGGCCAGCATGGTGGCGAGGTAGCCGAGGTACTCCCGCCAGATCGGGCCATCGGCCGACACGCGGGCCGCGAAGGTGTAGCGGCGGTTGAAAGCCCAGGTCGTGGTCGCTGCCGCCAGAAACGAAACGACCCGCGCGACGTACCAGCCCAGGAGCGGCGCCAGCAGGTACAGCACGACCACGTCGACCACGAGACCGATCACGCCCACCGCGGCGAACGACAGGAACTCGCGTCCGATCTTCATTTCGTGGCGCAGTGGCGCACGCCCGGAATCGCCAGGTAGCGCAGCCGCTTGGCCTCGCGCCGGCCGAGCGTCACGGCATGCATCACGACGCCGCACACCATCGACAGCATGGCGGCCAGCATCGCGCCGGTCGCCAGCACCGCCGTGGGCAGCCGGGGCACCAGGCCGGTGTGCAGGTAGGTCAGCAGCAGCGGAATGACCAGCGCGACCGCACCCGCCGCGAGCAGCGCCGCGATGATCGAGAAGAACTGCAGTGGCCGCTCGCTGACGAAGAGCTTGCAGATGGTCTTGAGGATGCGCCAGCCGTCGCGGTAGGTCGAGAGCTTGCTGTGCGAGCCCTCGGGGCGCGTGCTGTAGGCGGTGCTTTCCTCGGCATAGGGCATGCGCAGTTCCAGCGCATGCACCGTGAGCTCGGTCTCGATTTCGAAGCCGCGAGAGAGCGCCGGGAACGACTTCGCGTAACGCCGCGAGAACACGCGGTAGCCCGAGAGCATGTCGGTGAGGCCGCCGCCGAACAGCTGCACCACCGCGCCGGTGAGCATGCGGTTGCCCAGGCGATGGCCCGCGCGGTAGGTCAGCGCGTTCTGCCCATCGTCGACGCGGTTGCCGACCACCATGTCGAGGTTGCCGTCGATCAGCCGGTCGATGAGGCGGGGCGCCGCAGCGGTGTCGTAGGTGGCGTCGCCGTCGACCATCACGTAGATGTCGGCCTCGACGTCGGCGAACATGCGCCGCACCACATTGCCCTTGCCGGGTGCCGTCACGTGCGTGACGATGGCACCGGCCGCGCGGGCGACGGCGGCCGTGTCGTCGGTCGAGTTGTTGTCGAACACATGGATCTCCGCCCCGGGCAGGGCCGCGCGGAATCCGGCGACCACCTGTGCGATGGCCAGCGCCTCGTTGAAGCACGGAATGACCGCGGCAATGCGCGGTGCGGCGCTTCGGCTCGCGATGGGGGTGTCGTCGGTCATGGTGCGGTCGGAAGGATCCGGTAGGCCTGGCTGCCGTCTTGCTCGTACAGCAGGGCGAAAGACGTGTCGAAACCGGGCCGGGTGGCGAGCGTCGGCGCCAGGTGGCCGGGCATGACGATGGCGGTGAAGCCCAGCTTGGCCAGCTTGCGCGCCATGTCGCCGGGCGGGAGCAGCAGGAAGTCGGCATAGCGCCACGGTCCGAGCGTGTCGCCCCAGATCGGGTTGGGGCCGTAGTAGATCGCCTCGTTCAAGGCGATCTGGTAGACGCGGCCGGTGGGGTGCTGGCGCAGGTAGTCCATCACGGCGTAGCCCGGCACATGCTTGCGCAGGAAGGCCTCGCGGGTCTCGGGCGTGGGCGAGATCATCGCCACCTTGCCCGCGGTCTGCCGGACCGACACCGCAGCCAGCACGGCCAGCAGCAGCACGGCGACCCAATCGCCCACGCGGGCCGCGCTGCGCCGGTCGGAAAGCTCGGGGGCCTGCTCCTGCTCGCCGGCCTTCATTCCGAACAGGCGGCGCATGCCCGCCGCGATCCGGCCGAACAACACCTGCCAGCCGATCGCCGCCGTCATGGCCAGCAGCGGGAACGAAGCCATCAGGTAGCGCGGGTAGCGCGAGGTCACCACCCACACGACCAGGGAGTAAAGGCAGAACCAGCCCGCGGCGCGCACCGCGGCGGAGCGCTTCCAAAGGACGCTGAACGGCGCCAGGAACACGGACCAGATCAGCGCGTTGGGCATCTCGGCGTGGTCGCGCACGTCGGCGACCTGCTGCACGTAGTCGGCCGGAATCCATTCGCTGAAGCCGAACACCCGCGCGCCGATGGGGTTGAACGGGTCGCCGGTCATGATGGCGTTGCGCGCATACCAGTACACGCACGGGATCAGGAAGCACAGCAGCGCCAGCGCCCAGGCCTTGGGCCGGCGCTCGTGCCAGGCCACGAACAGCGCCACCAGCGGCATGAAGGTCAGCGCCTGGTACTTCGACCCTGCTGCCACGCCGAGGCAGAACGCGGCCAGGCCCAGCCAGCGCATGCCGCTGTGCACAGGCTCCGATTCGCGCCACCACCACAGCGACACGCAGGCCGTCAGCACGAAGAGCGCGACGCCCATGTCGATCAGTGCATTGGAGTAGTCGCCGAGCCCGAGCCAGATGGCGGCGCCGATGCAGGCGGTGAGCCGGTTGGCGTGCTGGATGCCGAGGCGGTAGACCATCACCACCGAAAGGCCGCCCGCCAGCGCGTTCAGGAAGTGCGGCAGCACGTCGTCGCCCACCTGCAGCGCGGCGGCGTAGAGCAGGTTGTAGTTGTACGGGAACCAGGGGTAGCGCAGCCAGTCGTGGATGCCCAGCGTGCCCTGCTGTGCCACCTCGCGCGCATAGGGCAGGTGGTACATCAGCTCGTCGAAGGCGGCCGGCGGCGCGAGCGGCGCAACCAGTGCGGGCAGCGCGACCAGTGCCAGCGCGACCATCGCGATCCGGTCGAAGTAGGTCCATGGCGCGGCAAGGGTGCTTGCGCCCAGGGCGCGCCGCTCGCGAAGCCAGGACGGCAGCTGCAGCGCGGCCGCGACGACGCCCGCCGCGACCAGCGCCAGCGTGGCGCCGGGCTTGAAGACACCGAAGATGGCCAGCGCCTGGAACGCGCAGATGAAGAGGCCCACACCGAGTGCGGCAGCCATCGCGGCTTCGAGCCAGGCATCGCGGCGCGGCGGCGAGGCCAGGCGCGCCAGCACCCCGCGTCCCCACCCCCAGCAGCTGATCACGAAAACCGCCAGTGCCGCGTAATGCGCGGCTGCAAACATCAGCTTCTGAATAACAACTCCCGGTGCCGGGCGGCCACGCCGGCCGGCAGGTTCAAAGATTGGGCGCCAGCAGACGCTCGAGATCGGACTCGCTCTCCTTGCGCCGCGCGGCCTGGTCCTGCAGCTGGTCGTGCCCGATCTTGCCGACGTTGAAGTACGTCGCATCGGGGTGACTCAGGTAGAAACCACTCACGCTGGCGGCGGGCATCATAGCGAGGCTTTCCGTCAGGGTCATGCCAATGTCCGCGCAGTTCAGAAGGTCGAACATCGGCCCCTTCACGCTGTGGTCCGGGCAGGCCGGGTAGCCGGGCGCGGGGCGGATGCCGCGGTATTTCTCCGCGATCATGTCCTCGTTGCTCAGGCCTTCCTCGGGTGCATAGCCCCAGAGGTCGGTGCGCGCGCGGTGATGCAGCGATTCGGCAAAAGCCTCGGCCAGCCGGTCGGCCAGGGCCTTGAGCATGATGGCGGAGTAGTCGTCGAGGTCGTCGATGAAGTACTTCTCCTTCTTCTCGACGCCCAGGCCCGCGGTGACCGCGAACACGCCCACGTAGTCCTTCAGGCCGCTGTCCTTCGGTGCCACGAAGTCGGACAGGCAGCGGCTCGGCCGCATGACGCCGTCGATCACCTGCTTCTCGGTCTGCTGGCGCATGCCGTACCAGGTGAGCGCGACTTCGCTGCGCGTCTCGTCCGTGTAGAGCTCGATGTCGTCGTCGTTCACCGTGTTGGCGGGCCAGAAGCCGGCGATGCCGCTGGCGCTGAGCCAGCGGCCTTCGATCAGGCGCTTGAGCATGCGCTGGCCGTCGGCGTACACGCGCACGGCCTCGGTGCCGACGATCTCGTCCTTCAGGATGGCCGGGAACGGGCCCGCGAGGTCCCAGGTCTGGAAGAACGGGCCCCAGTCGATGTACCTGGCGAGTTCGGTCAGGTCGAAGTTCTTGAAGACGCGGCGGCCGATGAACTTGGGCACGGGCGGCGTGTAGTTCGACCAGTCGACCGGCGTCTTGTTGGCGCGCGCCTTCGCGAGCGGCCACATCGGCACCTGCTTCTTGTTGGCGTGCTGCGTGCGCACCTTCTCGTAGTCGGCGTTGATCTCGTCGATGTACGCGGTGGCCTGGTCGGAGAGCAGCGACTGCGCCACGCTCACGCTACGGGAAGCATCGGGCACGTAGACCACGGGGCCTTCGTAGTGCGGCGCGATCTTCACGGCCGTGTGCACGCGGCTGGTGGTGGCGCCGCCGATCAGGAGCGGAATCTTCTTGATGCGGAAGTGGTCGTCCTTCTGCATCTCGCCAGCCACGTACTGCATCTCTTCGAGGCTCGGGGTGATGAGGCCCGAGAGGCCGACGATGTCCGCGCCCTCGACCTTCGCCTTGGCGAGGATCTCGTGGCACGGGACCATCACGCCCATGTTCACCACTTCGAAGTTGTTGCACTGGAGCACGACGGTGACGATGTTCTTGCCGATGTCGTGCACGTCGCCCTTCACGGTGGCGATGATGATCTTGCCCTTGGTGCGCACGTCGCGGCCCGCGGCCTCGTCCTGGCGCTTTTCTTCCTCGATGTAGGGAATGAGGTGGGCCACGGCCGACTTCATCACGCGCGCCGACTTCACCACCTGCGGCAGGAACATCTTGCCCTGGCCGAACAGGTCGCCCACGATGTTCATGCCGTCCATGAGCGGGCCTTCGATCACGTGCAGCGGCCGGCCGCCCTTGGCGAGGATCTGCTGGTAGGCCTCTTCGGTGTCCTCGACGATGAAGTCGGTGATGCCGTGCACCATCGCGTGCGAGAGCCGCTGGTTGACGTGCACCGGGTGCTCGGGCGTGCCGCGCCATTCGAGTTTCTTGCTGTCGTCCTTGGCGCCGCTCTTGGCGGTTTCGGCCACCTCGACGAGGCGCTCGCCGGCGTCGGGCCGGCGGTTGAGCACCACGTCTTCCACGCGCTCGCGCAGCTCGGGCTCCAGGTCGTCGTACACGCCGACCATGCCGGCGTTGACGATGCCCATGTCCATGCCCGCCTGGATCGCGTGGTACAGGAACACGGTGTGGATCGCCTCGCGCACCGGGTCGTTGCCGCGGAAGCTGAAGCTCACGTTCGACACGCCGCCCGACACCTTGGCGCCCGGCAGGTTCTCTTTGATCCAGCGCACGGCGTTGATGAAATCGACCGCGTAGTTGTCGTGCTCCTCGATGCCGGTGGCGATGGCGAAGATGTTGGGGTCGAAGATGATGTCCTCGGGCGGGAAGCCCACCTCGTCGACCAGGATGCGGTAGGCGCGCTCGCAGATCTCGACCTTGCGCTGGTAGGTGTCGGCCTGGCCCTTCTCGTCGAAGGCCATGACCACGGCGGCGGCGCCGTAGCGCTTCACCAGCTTGGCCTCGTGCTTGAACTTGTCGACCCCCTCCTTCATGGAGATGGAGTTGACGATGCCCTTGCCCTGGATGCAGCGCAGGCCGGCTTCGATCACCTCCCACTTCGAGCTGTCGACCATCACCGGCACGCGCGCGATGTCGGGCTCGCTGGCAATGAGGTTCAGGAAGCGGACCATCGCGGCCTTGCTGTCGAGCATGGCCTCGTCCATGTTGATGTCGATCACCTGGGCGCCGTTCTCGACCTGCTGGCGCGCGACGGCCAGGGCATCTTCGAACTGGCCGTTCAGGATCATCCGCGCGAAAGCCTTGGAGCCGGTGACGTTGGTGCGCTCGCCGATGTTGACGAACAGCGTGCCGGCGCCGATAGCGACCGGCTCGAGGCCGGACAGCTTCATGGGAGGAACGGAAATCTGCGGGGTCTGGGCCATGGCTCACCTGCGAAAGGGACAAACAGGCGAGCGTCGTTGAGATCCCAAGCCTGACGGCCCGCCTGGCGAACCGCTGCAACGCTCCTCGGGAGGGATGCATTTTAAGGTCGTTCCCAGCAGCCCGCGGGAAAGCCCTAGTTTGGGCCGCGGGGCAGCCCTCACAGAATGCGGGCGCGCAATTCGTCAAAGAACGAACGTTCGTGTTTTTATCTGAAAACAAAGGAATGACATATGCCAGGAAAGAGGAATTCGAGGCTGCTGCGCCTCGCCGCCCGTCCGGTGCGCGCCGCACTGCTTTGCTGCATGGCGGGGGCTGCGGCGCTGAGCCAGGCGGCCATCACCGACACCCCCCGGCAGGTCGAGGCCACGGTGACGTCCAGCGAGGCGAAGACCCGGCATCCCATCGTGCTGGTTCACGGCCTGTTCGGCTTCGACAACGTGCTGGGCATCGACTACTTCTATCGGATTCCCGAGAGCCTGGCCGGCGCGGGCGCGAAGGTCTTCGTGGCCCAGGTCTCGGGCGCCAACAGCTCCGAGATCCGTGGCGAGCAGCTGATCCAGGAGCTCAAGAACATCCGCGCGCTGTGGGGCAACCCTTCGCTCAAGTTCAACCTGATCGGCCACTCGCAGGGCTCGCCCACGGCGCGGTACGTGGCGGCGGTGGAACCCGGGATGGTCGCCTCGGTCACCTCCGTGGGCGGGGCCAACGGCGGATCGAAGGTGGCGGACCTGCTGCGGACGATTCCCGAAGGCAGCGCCGCCGAGGCGCTGACGGCGCAGGTGCTGAAGCTCGCCATGCTGTTCATCGGCGCCGTCTCGGGCAAGGACCCGAGCGAGCTGCCCGAAGTGCCGCTCAGCGCGCTGAACTCGCTGACCACCGCGGGTGGCGCGGCCTTCGACCAGAAGTTTCCGCAGGGCCGCCCTGCCCCCGGCTCCGCCTGCAGCGTGAAGAGCGGCCCGGCCGAGGTGAACGGCGTGCGCTACTACTCGTGGTCCGGCACGATGCCGCTCACGAACGTGTTCGACGCGAGCGACGCGGCCATGGGCGGGCTGAGCCTCGTCGCCTTCCCCGGTGAGACCAACGACGGCCTGCTGGCCGTGTGCACCACGCGCCTCGGCACGCACCTGGGCGACTACCGCCAGAACCACCTGGACGAGGTCAACCAGCTCTTCGGCCTGACCTATGCGGGGCTGTGGACGCTGTTCGAGAAGAAGCCGATCCAGCTCTTCCAGGAGCAGGCCGCGCGGCTGAAGAGCGCGGGCCTCTGACGACGCCGCGCGCCCTCGCCGTGCGAAACCTGCATCTCGGCGCGGTGGCAGGTGCCGTGGCGCTCGCCATCCTTGCGGGATGGTGGCTGGCGGCCGGACCGGCACCGGCCGACGGTCCGGTGGCGGCGCCTTCTGCGGCCACCGGCCGCGAGGGCGTGGCCCTTGCGGCGCCGCCGGCCGCCGTGCCGGCCAGCGGCGTCAGGCCCGGACCCGACGCCATGCTGAACCCTTCGCTGATCCTCATCTTCGAGAGCGTGCTCGCCGAGGCGCAGGCGACCGGCAAGGCCGCCTTCCTGGCGGTGGCGCCCGGCCTGCTGGCCAAGCGCCTGCCGGCCGAACTGCGCGCACGCGCGATGGGTTTGCTCGAACGCTATGTCGACATGCAGGAAGCCATGCAGGCCCTGCCGCCGCCCCACGCCGGCGACCCGGCTTCCTTGCGCAAGACCGTCGAAGCCCGCGCCGAGGTGCGGCGGAAGTACTTCGCGCCCGAGGAAATCGAAGGCCTCTTCGGCGACGAGATCCGCCAGGACAGCTTCATGGTCGAGAAGATGGAGATCGCCCGCAATGCCAGCCTCACCGCCGAGCAGCGCGACGCGGCCCTGCGGCGCAGCGAGGAAGCCTGGCTCACGCAGGAACAGCGCGAGCAGCGGCGGGCCTCCACCGCGCACATCGATGTGCAGAAGCAGACCGACGCACTGGCAGCGCGCGGCGCCAGCCCGCAGGAACGCTTTGCCGAACGCAGCGCCGCCTACGGCTACGAAGCCGCCCGCGGACTGGCCGCACTCGACCAGGAAAACCAGGACTGGAACAACCGCCTCGACCAGTACGCCAACGCGCCCCCGGCCCAGCAGGCGCAGTTGCGCGAGACGCTGTTCAACGAGCGGGAGCGCTTGCGCCTGAGCGGAGCGTTGGCGCTGCGCTCGGCGCGGCCTGCGCCGAGCGAGGCAGGCCGAACACCCGGTCGAAGCCCCAGTTGAAGACGAAGGTGTAGACCAGGAAGAACACCACCAGGCCCAGGTCCATCACCAGCGCCTGCCAGAGCGTCACGCCCAGGCCCCAGGCGAACATCGGCACCAGCAGCGCGACCAGCCCGCCCTCGAAGCCGATGGCATGGGCGATCCGGCGGCGCACGCTGCGGCCGCGCACGGCCTGGCGCGACTCCCAGCGCTCGAACAGCGCGTTGAAGATCAGGTTCCAGATCACCGCAATGACCGAGGCGGCCACCGCCAGCACGCCGGAATGGCCGAGCCCGGCGTCCGTCATCAGCGCCAGGCCGGCACTGGCGGCCACGATGGCGATCCCTTCGTAAAGGGTGATGTAGACCACACGACGCTGAAGCCCTTGCATGACTTTTTCCTCTGGAACATGAATGCGACAGTTGGACTTTATTTGCGATTTACTGATATAAAAAGTCACCTTATTTCAATTTGATTGATAGATCGAGCGCCATGGCCTTCTCCAGCGACAACGTCGAGGTCTTCCTGGCCGTGATCGACCACGGCTCCTTCTCGGCCGCCGCAAGAGCCCTGCGCAAGGTGCCGTCGGCCGTGAGCATGGCCATTGCCAGCCTCGAGGCCGAGCTCGACCTGCCGCTGTTCGACCGCCGCGGCCGCGAGCCGCAGCCCACCGCCGCCGCGCGCTCGCTGGAGCCGCAGGCGCGGCTGCTCGCGGCGCAGCTGAAGCAGCTGCAGGTGCAGGCGCTGGCGCTGACCCAGGGGCTGGAAAACCGCCTCACGCTGGCCATCGCGCCCGAACTGCTGGCCGCACCCTGGAGCGGGCCGCTCGCCGCGCTGGCGCAGGAATACCCGCTGCTGCAGGTGGAAGTGCTGGCGGCGCCGCAGGCCGACGCGCTGGCGCTGCTGCACAGCGGCCGCGCGCAGCTGGCACTGGTGTTCGAGCGTCCGAGCCTCGACGGCCGCGAGGGCTTTCAGGAAGTCGGCAGCGACACCATGGTGGCCGTGATGGCCCCCGACCATCCGGCGCTGCTCGCGGCAGCCGGGGAGCGCCTGCGCGAGGAACACCTGACGAACACCCGGCAGATCGTGGTCGCCGGGCGCGACCTGGCCACCAGCGATCCGCGCTTCGTGTTCGCGCGCCACGTCTGGCGCACCGACAACGCGCTGGCCGCGCTGAGCCTGATCACGGCCGGTCTCGGCTGGGGCTGGCTGCCGCGCAACTTCGCGCGGCCGCATGTGGCGGCGGGCGCACTGGTCGAGATTCCGTTCGAGAACCTCAGCAACGGGCTCGACCTGTGGGTCGACGTGGTGTGGTCGCGCGAGCGCCCGCTGGGCCTCGGCGCACAGCGCTTCGTGGCATTGATTGCGCGCGACCGGCAGGCGGCCGCCGGCATCCAGCCCCCGTCCGGTTAGCGCACACCCTGCGCCGCGGGATATTCAGCGCCCGTGATGGCCCCGCCCTTCGCCGCCACCGCCACCACCGCTGTGGTCACGCCCACCGCCATGCTCACGCCCTCCACCGCCAGGCCGGCCGCCTCCAGGGTGCGGATGCGGCCGGCTTGGCGGCGGCCCGGGCCGGAAGGCCGGCTGGGGCCGGGGCGGCCTGACGCCGGGGTCCGCCGGTGGGCGGAAGCCTGGCGCCGACGGCGGATGGAAGCCGGGCCCGGGCCATGGCCGGGGCTGCCATGCCGGCCGCACCGGTGGCGGCGGGCTCCAGCCCATCGCGGGAGGCGGTGGCCGGCTGCCCCACCAGCGGCGGTCGCCGTACCAGGGCCGGTCGCGGTAATAGTTGGCCCAGTAGCTGCCGATCACGAAGGTGACGATGGGCACGCCGATGACCGCGCCGTAGGTCGCCAACGGCACGCGCCGCTCCTGGTAGGCGTAGTCGAGGCTGCGCGACCAGACCCAGCCGCGCCCGCCGTCGGGCAGCACCACGTCGCACCAGCCATAGCCGGCGGTACAGCCGATCACGTCGACCGGTTGCCCCGGCGCGAGCCGCGCCACCATCGGATAGTCGCCCGAGGGGCCGGCCCGCAGGTTGACGGCGCCGCGGGTGAAGGCCTGCTGCGCCGCGGCAGCCAGCGGCAGGACCAGGGCGAAGACGCCGATACCGATCCAGCGCCGGGCGAGTTGGTTGTTGTTCATGGCAAGGCTCCTGTATGCCCAGCCTAGGCCCGCGACCAAGGGCCGTCAATCAGCCGTGACCCCTTCGCGAAACACCGCGGAACCGGCTCCGCCGGGCCGCTGGTGTTGCCCCCGGAAGGGGGTTGGCGCAGCGACACGAAGTGCGCGAAGCCTGGGGGAGAACCCAGCTACGCCGCTTCGCGGTAGAAGCCGGCGTTGTTGTTGAGCAGGCGCCCGGCAACCGGCGCCACGGCCTTGCCGATGGCCGCGATGTGGTCCGGCGTGGTGCCGCAGCAGCCGCCCACGATGTTCACCAGCCCCTCGGCCGCGAACTCGTGCAGGAGGCGCGAGGTGACGTCGGGCGTCTCGTCGAAGCCGGTGTCGCTCATCGGGTTGGGCAGCCCTGCATTCGGGTAGCAGCTGATGAAGGTATCGCCCGCCACGCGCGCCAGTTCCTGGATGTAGGGGCGCATCAGCGCCGCGCCCAGCGCGCAGTTCAGGCCGATGGCCAGCGGCCGTGCGTGGCGCACGCTGTGCCAGAAGGCGGTGACGGTCTGGCCGCTCAGGATGCGGCCCGAGGCATCGGTCACGGTGCCGCTGATGATCAGCGGCAGGCGGTGGCCGCTGTTGTCGAAGTACTCGTCGACGGCGAACAGGGCCGCCTTGGCGTTGAGCGTGTCGAAGATGGTCTCGACCAGGATCACGTCGGCGCCGCCTTCGACCAGCGCTTCGGTCTGCTCGTAGTAGGCCGCGCGCAGCGATTCGAAATCGACGTTGCGCGCGCCCGGGTCGTTCACGTCGGGGCTGATGCTCGCCGTCTTGGGCGTCGGGCCCAGGGCGCCGGCCACGAAGCGCGGCTTGTCGGGCGTGCTGAACTTGTCGCAGGCCGCCCGCGCGAGCTTGGCGGATTCGAGGTTCATCTCGCGCGCCAGGTGGGCCATCTTGTAGTCCTCCTGCGCGATGGTGGTCGCGCCGAAGGTGTTGGTCTCGATCAGGTCGGCGCCCGCCGCGAGGTAGCCCTCGTGGATGTCGGAGATCACGTCGGGCCGGGTGAGCGACAGCAGCTCGTTGTTGCCCTTGACGTCGCGCTCGAAGTCCTTGAAACGCTCGCCGCGGTACTGTTCCTCGGTGAGCTTGAAGCGCTGGATCATCGTGCCCATCGCGCCGTCGAGGATGGCGATGCGCTTTTCGAGGATGCCGGCGAGTGCCTGGCCGCGGGTATAGATGACGGGCTTCATAGCCTCCGATTGTAGAAAAGGAGGCTGTCCCTGCCGTGCGTCAGTGCTTTGCCGGGCCTTCGACGAAGGCCAGCACCGCTTCGATCATGCGCCGCACATGTGGCTGCACGCCGGCTGCGACGGCGGGCAGGTAGTCGAAGGGCAGCGCCTCCTGCATGTAGCTCGACTGGGTCATCTCCAGCTGCACCGCATGCACGCCCGCGGCCGGGTTGCCGTACTGGCGCGTGATGTGCCCCCCCTTGAAGCGGCCGTTGAGCACGCCGGTGTAGCCCGTGGCCGATTCGGCGATGCCGAGCAGCGTGGCGGCCAGCGCCGGGTCGCAGCTCGTCCCGTTGCCGGTGCCGAGGTTCAGGTCGGGCAGCTTGCCTTCGAAGAAGCGCGGCAGCACCGAGCGGATCGAGTGCGCGTCCCACAGGGCGATGGTGCCGTGCGCGGCCTTCAGGCGGTCGAGTTCGACCTGCAGTTGCCGGTGGTAGGGGTGCCAGATGGCGTCGCGGCGTTCGGCGACCTCCTGGTCGTTCGGCAGGTCGTCGCTGGACGCATAGACCGGCGTGTCGTCGAAGGTATCGACCGGGCACAGGCCGGTGACGCTCTGGCCCGGATAGAGGCTGGCGCCATCCGGCGGACGGTTGAGGTCGATCACGTAGCGCGAATGCGTGGCGACCAGCACCGAGGCGCCGAGCGCATCGGCGAAGTCGTAGAGCTGCTCGAGGTGCCAGTCGGTGTCGGGCACATGGCGCGCTTCGTCCGTGAAGCGGGCGGCCAGCGCGGGCGGCACGTGGGTGCCGACGTGCGGCATCGAGATCAGCAGCGGGCGCGTGCCCTGGCGAAAGCGGAACGGCGGTTCGGCGGTGGTGAAGGCCATGGGGTTCAGTCCTTGAGGAGTTGGGTGCGCGCGGCCACGAAGGCGGACGCGGCTTCGTCATGCAGTGTGTGGCGGCCGGCTGCAACGCGCTCGCGGCCTGCCACCCAGACGGTGTCGATGGCCGAGGTGCGGTGGCTCGCGAAGACGTGGGCCGAGAGCATGTCAGGTGCGGACAGGCCTTGCAGCGCAAGGTGCTTCGCATCGAGCACCGCGAAGTCGGCCTGCTGCCCTACGGCAAGCCCGCCGACCGCGCGGGCCGATGCCTGCGCGCCGCCCTGCACGGCCTCGAGCGTGAGCGCGGTGGCGACATGCGGTTGCACCGCGCTGGCGCCGACATTGCGCTGCCGCCTCGCCAGCCGCTGGCCGTATTCGAGCATCAACAGCTCTTCCGCGACGTTGACGCTGGCATGGCTGTCGGAGCCCACGCCCCAGGCGCCGCCATGGCTGCGCCATTTGGCGAAATCGAAGATGCCGTCGCCGAGGTTGGCTTCGGTCGTCGGGCACAGGCCGGCCACCGCGCCGCTCTTCGCCGCGTACTCGTACTCGGCGTCGTTCATGTGCGTCGCGTGCACGAGGCACCAGCGCGCATCGACCGGGGCATGGTCGAGCAGCCACTCGACCGGGCGCAGCCCGCTCCATTCGACGCAGTCGTCGACTTCCCTGGTCTGCTCGGCAATGTGGATGTGGATGGGTGCACTGCGGTCGATGGCTTCGAGGCCCGCAACAGCATCGCGCAGCGCCTCGGGCGGCACGGCGCGCAGCGAATGCGGTGCCATGCCCAGCCGCGCGCCCTGCGCGTCGCACACGGGCTTCAGCGCTTCGAGCAGGTGCAGCATCGAATCGGTCGAGCGGACGAAACGGCGCTGCCCCTCGCTGGGCGGCTGGTCGCCAAAGCCGCTGGTCTGGTAGAGCACCGGCAGCAGCGTGAAGCCGATGCCGGCCTTCTGCGCGGCGCGCAGCAGCGCGAGGCTCAGCGTTGCATCGTCGGCGTAGGGCTGGCCATCGGCATCGTGGTGCACGTACTGGAACTCGCACACGCTGGTGTAGCCCGCCTCGAGCATCTCGGCGTAGAGCCAGGTCGCAATCGCTTCCATGTGCTGCGGGCCGAGGCGCGCGGCAAAGCGGTACATCAGCGTGCGCCAGCTCCAGAAGCTGTCGTGCTGCTCGGCGCGATGTTCGGTGAGGCCCGCGAAGGCGCGCTGGAAGGCGTGCGAGTGCAGGTTGGGCATGCCGGGGATCACGGGGCCGGTCGCCCTCTGCGCGCCTGCAGGCGGTTGCGCGGCAGGCTGAACCTGGGTGAGCTGGCCTGCGTCGTTCCACGTCAACAGGACGTTCTTCGACCAGCCCGCGGGCAGCAGCGCATCGGCTGCAAAGAGCGCGTGCGTCATGCGGCGTTCTCCAGGGCGATGCGGCCTTGACGGACCGCGGTGCGCAGCGGGCGCTGGCCGAACCAGTAGGCCAGTTCGGCCGCATCGCGCACGTTCCACAGCACGAAGTTGGCGGGCATGCCGGGCGCGATGGCGCCATGCGTGTCCTGCAAGCCCAATGCGCGAGCCGCGTGGCGCGTGACGCCGGCGAGTGCTTCGGGCACGGTCAGGCGGAACAGCGTGCAGGCCATGTTGACCATCAGCAGCAGGCTCAGCACCGGCGAGGTGCCGGGGTTGTGGTCGGTAGACACCGCCATCGGTACGCCCGCGGCGCGCAGCGCCTCGATGGGCGGCAGGTGCGTGTCGCGCAGCGTGTAGTAGGCGCCGGGCAGCAGCACGGCCACGGTGCCCGATTGCCGCATCGCCTCGATGCCCTCGGCCGACAGGTGCTCGATGTGGTCGCACGACAGCGCACCGTAGCGCGCGGCCAGCGCAGCGCCGCCCATGTCCGACAGTTGCTCGGCATGCAGCTTGACCGGCAGGCCCAGCGCCTTTGCGGCCTGGAAGACCCGTTCGGTTTCTTCGAGCGAGAAGGCGATGCGTTCGCAGAACACGTCCACCGCATCGACCAGCCCTTCGGCCGCGAGCGCGGGCAGCATCTCGCGGCACACGAGGTCGATGTAGTCACCGCTGCGGCCCGCATATTCGGGCGGCAGTGCATGCGCGCCGAGGAAGGTGGTGCGCACGGCGACGCCATGGGCTTCGCCGAGGCGGCGTGCCACGCGCAGCTGCTTGCGCTCGTGTTCGAGCGAGAGGCCGTAGCCCGACTTGATCTCGATGGCGCACACGCCATCGGCCAGCAGCTGTTCGAGGCGCTGTACGGCCTGCGCAAAGAGCGTGTCTTCGTCGGCTTCGCGCGTGGCACGCACCGACGAGACGATGCCGCAACCGGCCTTCGCCACTTCTTCGTAGGTGGCACCTGCCAGCCGCATCGCGAACTCGTTGGCGCGCTGGCCGCCGTAGACGAGGTGTGTGTGGCAGTCGACGAGGCCGGGCGTGACGAGTGCGCCGCCGCCGTCATGCGCTGCGAGGCCCGTGAATTCAGCCGGCAGCGCGTTGCGTGCGCCGACCCAGCGGATCTCGCCTTGCGCGACCACGATGGCTGCGTCGGCGCCAGCTTCCGGTGCCACGCCGGGCGCCGTGTCGGGCGCAAGGCGCAGGCCGGTCCAGAGGCCGTCGGCCGATGGGTATTCGCTTGCAGGTTTCATCATCTTTTCTTTCTGCAGGTTACGCCGGCACGATACGAACCGCCACCAGCCGCGCGTCGTCGCTGTCCGGTGTCGCTTGCCACGCCTGCGCCGCATCGGCCCAGCACAGGCCTTCGCCCTCGCCGCAAGTCTCGTCATTCAACCGCCACGCACCGCGCAGGGCCAGCAGCACGCCGTGCGGCGCGGCTTCGACAACCGACGGGTGATCCAGCACTTGCACGTCGGCGCGCCACTGTCCGCGCCGCGTCATCACGTTGAAGTCGTTCGATGCGCCGCCAAGCAGCGTGCAGTCGATTTCATCGTCGCCGCTGAAGGCGAACGGCCGGTGCGGTACATCAAGCCGATGTTCCACGCGCCCGTCGTGCGTGAACAGCCGGACGCCGTCGCCTTCCAGCAGCATGATGCTGCGGTCCACGCCCGCGAACACCGAGAACGGCCCTGCCGCCGCGATGGTCGCGATGCTCACGCGCCAGCCGAAGCTGTCGAGCCCCGCGCCCTGCGGCCAGCTCGCGATCTCCTGCGTGGTGCCGCCGCCGTTCTTCCAGGGCATCGCCGGCAGGGTGGCGCGAGAAAAACGAAGCGCGCTCATCGCATCAACCCGCCTTGCCGCAGCTTTTGTTCGAAGTGCCGCAGGATCAGCGTCATGGTGCCCGTGAGCACGAAGTACACGACCGCAATCGCGAGGTACACCTCCAGCGACCGGTACGACACGCTGATGATCTTCTGCCCCTCGTGCATCACGTCGTGAATGGTCAGCAGCGACACCAGCGCCGAGTTCTTGATCAGCGCGATGAACTCGTTGCCCAGCGGCGGAATCATGCGCACCACCGCCTGCGGCAGCACGATCTGGCGCATCGCCACGCCGGGCGTCATGCCGAGCGACTGCGCCGCCATCGTCTGCCCCTTGTCGATCGACTGGATCGCGCCGCGCACGATCTCCGACACATAGGCGCCCGAGTACACGCCGAGCCCCAGCACGCCGCACAGGAAGGCCGGCAGCAGGATGCCGAAATGCGGCAGGCCGAAGAACAGGATGAACAGCTGCACCAGCAGCGGCGTGCCGCGAATGGCCGCCACGTACGCGGTGCACGCGCCGTAGATCCAGCGCCGCTTCGGGTTCAGGCGGCCGATGCCGACCAGCAGGCCCAGCATGCAGCCGAGCGCGAGCGCGCAGGCGGTGATTTCCACCGTGACGAGCGCGCCGCGCAGCAGGTCGGGCCAGCCCTGCCAGACCGGCGAGAAATCGAAATCCATGGCCCGCTTACTTGGCGTTGGCGCTGAACCACTTCTTCACGATGGCGGCGTAGGTGCCGTCGGCCTTGAGCTTTTCGATGGCGCCGTTCACGGCCTTGGTAAGTTCCGGCGTGTCCTTGCGGATGGCCATGCCGTATTCCTCGGTGGTGATCTGCTCGTCGAGCACCTTGAGGCCGGGGCGCGTGCGCACGTACTGGTAGGCCGCGGGCTTGCCGGTGACGGCGGCGTCGGCGCGGCCGATGTCGACGAGGTTGAACATCTCCTGGTTCTTCTCGACTTCCATCAGCTGCACCTGCGGGAATTTCTCCTTCGTGTAGGCGACCGACTTGGTGCCGACCTGCACGCTGACCTTCTTGCCGTTGATGTCGGCCGGCGCCTTGATGGCCGAGTTGCCGTCCTTCACCATCACCACCAGGCCGCCCGCGTAGTACGGCGCGGTGAAGTCGACGACCTTCTTGCGCTCGTCGGTGATGTAGATGGCCGAGACGGCCATGTCGAAGCGCTTCGAAATCAGGCCCGGCACGAGGCCCTTGAAGTCGATGTCGATCCATTCGATCTTGCGGCCCAGCGTCTTGCCAATGGCCTCGACCAGCTCCACGTCGAAGCCGGTGCGCTTGCCGTTCTCCACGTACTCCATCGGCGGGAAGGTGGCATCGGTGGCCACGCGCAGCGGCTCGCCCTGGGCTTGTGCAGCGCCGGCGAAACCGAAGAGAGCGAGGCCGGAGAGTGCGGCGGCGACAACAAGAGTGCGACGGGTGTTCATGGTGAAAAAGCTTCCGTGGGTTTGAGAAAGGCAGAGAAAGAGAGATGCAGCAGCTACTGCAGGGCGCGGGAAATGCGGGCCGCCGTGACGACGGTCATGTGGAGCAATGCAGCTTCCATGCCCTCGACGCGCGTGAGCGGCGCCATGAGCGTGATCGCGCCGCGCAGGCGGCGGCCCGACGCCAGCACCGGTGCGCTCGCGCCCCAGACGCCGGCATCGACCTCGCCCTGGGTCACGGCATGGCCGGCCTGGCGGATCGCATCGAGTTCGGCGGCTCGTTCGGCGCGACGCGCGGCGCTCTCGCCGAGGCCGTCGAGCACGGCATCGCGCTGGTCGAGCGGCATGTGGGCCAGCAGGCACTTGGCGCTGGCACCGTCGCTGGCCGGGACGCTGCGCCCCCGGTCGAAGGAGCAACGCAGCGAATGCTCGCTGTCGATCATCTCGAGGCAGACCACGCGGTCGTTCACGACGGTGACCAGGGCCACGCTCTCGTGGCTCTGCTGCACCAGTGCGCGCACGTCGGCGCGGGCCGCGATGACAAGGTCGGAGTTGCCGTCGAAGCCGCTGGCGAGCTGCACGCTCACCGGGCCCGGCGAGTAGCGCCCGTCCGACTCCATCACGAAGCCCCAGCGCCGCAGCGTGGCGATCTGGCGGTACAGCGTGCTCTGCGACAGGCCGGTGGCCTGCACGAGCTCGGCCGCCGTCATCGCCGACTTGCTCTGCGCCAGCACCGACAGCACGAACAGTGCGCGGTCGTTGGCGGGCGTGTCGGGCGGAGGCGTCATGACGGGCAATCGCTGAGGGTCGAAAGTAGAACCTTCGTGCAGTATCTTGCTCGCCATTCTCATTTCCAAGACTGTTTTCCCACTCGATGGGAATCATTGCGGCTTTTTCTTCAGCCCGCCCTGCGGCTCAATACACGAGGTACTCCCACGCCGGCTCGCCGTTCTTGCGGATGACGCGCCGGCGCGCGGGCGGCATCACGTACAGCGCGTCGAGCACGAGGTCGCCGGGCAGGTCCGACAGGTGGTCGAGGTCGTCCAGGTGCGGTGGCAGTCCGAAGGCGACGCTCTCTTCCAGGTCGAGGTGCAGGAAGCCACCGGACATGTGCATCGCCTTGCGGCGGCTGGACGGCGAGGCCTCCAGCAGCGCGTCGACCGTCATGCCGGTGCGGATGTAGCCGTACAGCATCCCCCTGTAGCCGGCATGCGCGACGAGGCATCTGATGCGCAGGTCGGCGTTGTCCACCGAGACCATGAAAAGGTTGTCGGCCTCGTAGAACGTGAAGCCCCCGTCGGCGCTGGGCCGCTCGTGCAGAACCCAGTTGCCTTCGAGCTGCGGCAGTGCCGCGAGCGCATCGCCGAAGAGTTGCAGGCCACCGAGGGACTTGCCGGGGAGAATGTCGGCGTCGAGATCCATCGCCGGATTCTGCCCCGGGGCCGCCCCGGCCCCCGGTCACTGCACCATCGGCAGCTTGAGGCCCTGCTTCTTCGCGGTCGCGATGGCAATCTCGTAGCCCGCGTCGGCATGGCGCATCACGCCGGTGGCGGGGTCGTTGAAGAGCACGCGCTCGATGCGCTTGGCGGCAGCGTCGGTGCCGTCGCACACGATCACCACGCCCGAATGCTGCGAGTAGCCCATGCCGACGCCGCCGCCATGGTGCAGGCTGACCCAGGTGGCGCCGCCTGCGGTGTTGAGCAGCGCGTTGAGCAGCGGCCAGTCGGAGACGGCATCGGTGCCGTCCTTCATGGCTTCGGTCTCGCGGTTGGGGCTGGCGACCGAGCCGGTGTCGAGATGGTCGCGGCCGATGACGATGGGCGCCTTCAGCTCGCCGTTCTTCACCATCTCGTTGAAGGCCAGGCCGGCGATGTGGCGCTCGCCCAGGCCCAGCCAGCAGATGCGCGCGGGCAGGCCCTGGAAGGCGATGCGCTCGCGCGCCATGTCGAGCCAGCGGTGGGTGTGGGTGTTCTCGGGGAACAGCTCCTTGATCTTGGCGTCGGTCTTGTAGATGTCTTCCGGGTCGCCCGAGAGCGCGACCCAACGGAACGGGCCCTTGCCTTCGCAGAACAGCGGGCGGATGTAGGCCGGCACGAAACCCGGGAAGTCGAAGGCGTTCTTCACGCCTTCGTCGAACGCGACCTGGCGGATGTTGTTGCCGTAGTCGACGGTGGGGATGCCCATGGCCTGGAAGTCGAGCATGGCCTGCACGTGCACGGCGCAGGACTTGGCCGCTGCCGTCTTGAGCGCGTCGTGCTGCGACGGGTCTTTCATCGCGGCCTGCCATTGCGGCACGCTCCAGCCCGAAGGCAGGTAGCCGTTGATCAGATCGTGCGCGGAGGTCTGGTCGGTGACGAGGTCGGGCCGGATCGAATTGGGGCCGCCGGCCTTCGCGCGCTTCACGAGTTCGGGAAGGATGTCGGCCGCATTGCCGAGCAGCGCGATCGACACGGCTTCCTTCGCGTCGCAGTGCTGCTTGATGAGTTCGAGCGCATGGTCGATGTCGCGCGCCTGCTTGTCGACGTAGCGCGTGCGCAGGCGGAAGTCGATGCTGGCCTGCTGGCACTCGATGTTGAGCGACACCGCGCCCGCCAGCGTGGCTGCGAGCGGCTGCGCGCCGCCCATGCCGCCGAGGCCGGCCGTGAGGATCCACTTGCCCGCGAGGCTGTTGTTGTAGTGCTGGCGGCCAGCTTCGACGAAAGTCTCGAAGGTGCCCTGCACGATGCCCTGGCTGCCGATGTAGATCCAGCTGCCTGCGGTCATCTGGCCGTACATGAAGAGGCCCTGGCGGTCGAGCTCGTTGAAGTGCTCCCAGTTGGCCCACTTCGGCACGAGGTTCGAGTTGGCGAGCAGCACGCGCGGGGCGTTCTCGTGGGTCTTGAACACGCCGACCGGCTTGCCCGATTGGATGAGCAGCGTCTCGTCGTCGTTCAACTCCTTCAGCGACGCGAGGATCTGGTCGTAGCAGGCCCAGTTGCGCGCCGCGCGGCCGATGCCGCCGTACACCACGAGGTCCTGCGGACGCTCGGCCACCTCGGCATCGAGGTTGTTCTGCAGCATGCGGTAAGGCGCTTCGGTGAGCCAGCTCTTGCAGTTGAGTTCGGTGCCGCGCGGTGCGCGGATCACGCGCGTCGGGTCATGGCGCGGGTCGGTGGCGTCGGGGGTCTGCAGGGCAAATTTTTCGGGAGCATTCATGGCGCGGTTCTCCTATCGATCAGAGTGAGGGTTCTTGCGAGTGACTGGGCAGGATGTTCAGCAGCGCGGCCGGCAGCTCGGCCTTCAGCGCCCACTGGCGCATGGCTTCGATGTCGGGGGCGAGGTAGCGGTCACGTTCGAGGAATGCGACCTTCTGGCGGATGGCCGCGAATTCGGCCTCGACCAGCGGCGAGCTCTTGAGCTTTCTCTTGAGTTCGATGCCTTGCGCGGCGGCCATCGCCTCGATGCCGACGACAACGGCCGTGTTGTTGACCATGTCGCCGAGCCGGCGCGCCGCGAAGGTGGCCATTGAGACGTGGTCTTCCTGGTTGGCCGAGGTGGGCAGGCTGTCGACGCTCGCGGGATGGGCAAGCGACTTGTTCTCCGACGCGAGGGCGGCAGCCGTGACCTGCGCGATCATGAAGCCCGAGTTGAGCCCGCCATCGCGCACCAGGAACGGCGGCAGGCCCGAGAGGCCGGTGTCGAGCAGCAGCGCGATGCGGCGCTCGGCGATGGCGCCGACCTCGCTCACGGCCAGCGCGATGATGTCGGCCGCGAAGGCGACCGGCTCGGCGTGGAAGTTGCCGCCCGAGATGACTTCGCCGGTGTCGCAGAACACGAGCGGGTTGTCCGATGCGGCGTTGGCTTCGATCACCAGCACGCGCGAGGCGTGCGCGAGGTTGTCGAGGCAGGCGCCCATCACCTGGGGAATGCAGCGCACCGAATACGGGTCCTGCACGCGGCCGCAGTCGGCATGCGAGGGGACGATCTCGCTGCCTTCGAGCAAGGTGCGCACCGCGCCTGCGACGGCGATCTGGCCCGGCTGGCCACGTGCTGCGTGGATGCGTGCGTCGAATGGTTTGATCGAGCCTTGAATCGCTTCGAGCGAGAGCGCGCCCGACATCAGCGCGGCGGCGAACACGTCTTCCGCGCCGAACAGGCCGGCGAGCGCCAGCGCGGTCGACACCTGCGTGCCGTTGAGCAGCGCGAGGCCTTCCTTGGGGCCGAGCACGAAGGGCTCGAGGCCGATGCTGCGCATCGCCTCGGCACCGCCGACAAGCCTGCCGTCGGCCAAGGTCGCTTCGCCCTCGCCGATCAGCACACAGGCCATGTGCGCGAGCGGCGCCAGGTCGCCCGAGGCGCCGACCGAGCCCTTGCACGGAATGCTCGGCGTGACGCCCGCGTTGAACAAGGCCAGCAGCGCATCGACCAGTGCAGGCCGCACGCCCGAATGGCCGCGCGCCAGGCTCACGGCCTTGGTCGCGAGGATCATGCGCACGACCGGCGCGGCCAGCGGCTCGCCCGTGCCCACGCTGTGCGAGAGCACGAGGTTGCGCTGCAGTTCGGCCAGGTGGTCGTTGCCGATGCGCGTGCTCGCGAGCTTGCCGAAGCCGGTGTTGATGCCGTAGACCACCTGGTCGTTCTCGACGATGTGGCGCACCGCCGCCTCGGCCTTCGCCATGCCATCAAGCACCGACGGATCGAGCGCAAGTTGCACGCCGCCGGCCTGGATGCGTCGCAGCATCGCAAGGTCGACCTTGCCGGGCATGAGGGTCAGGGTGGCGTTGGATGAAGCGGTGTGATTGCTTGGCATGTGAACCTGTCTATACAAGTAGTTGCGAGAGAGAACGTAGGTCTCTGAGGACGAAAAACTAACCGAAGCTGGGGTTGCCGTCGGCTTTGAAGCGGCTGCCCAGGCTGTAGCGCGAAGCGGGATGCAGGCAGCGCACCCAGGTCACGGGCGTGTTGCGGATCCAGGTGCGGCGCGTCAGCAGCAGGCAGGGGTCGGTCGGTGCCATCGCGAGCCGGCCCGCCTGCTCGGCGGTGGGCAGCACGGCATCGACGACGTGTTCGATCTGGTCGAAGGGCACGTTGCGCACCAGGTACTCGCTGGGCGGGATCGTGCTGAAGTCCTGCTCGAGGTAGTCGGGCACGACCTGTGGATTGACATAGCGCTCCTCGAGCTGCACCGGCGTGTCGTTCTCCAGGTGCAGGCAGGCGCTGTGGAACACCGAGTCGCCCGCGCGCAGGTCGAGCCATGCGGCCACGTCGGGCGAGGCGGCGATGCGCTCGACCGCGATCATCTCGCAGCGGTAGTCGTGGCCGCGCTGGCGGATTTCGCTCGCGATGTTGGCGATCTGCAGCAGCGTCGATTGCGGCTTGTTCTCCGCCACGAAGCTGCCGACACCCGCCACGCGCACGATGCGGCCCTGCTCCACGAGCTCGCGCAGTGCGCGATTCACCGTCATGCGCGCCATGCCGAACTGCGCGACCAGCTCATGCTCCGAAGGCAGGCGGTGGCCGGGCGGCCAGGTGCCGTCCTGGATCTTGCGGGAGATGTGATCCTTGACTTGCGCGTAGAGCGCGAGGGTCGGCAGGTCGCGTTTCATCGTGCTTTCAGTGCTCCGCAGCAGCCATCGATTCCGCGCGGATCTCTTCCGTCAGCCGCGCCTTGATGTCCATGAACTCCGGCGAGGTCTTGATCGTGTAGCTGCGCGGATGCGGAAAGTCCACCGCGATCTCGGTCTTGATGCGGCCGGGCCGCGCGCTGAACACCGCCACGCGGTTGGCCATGAAGATCGCCTCGTCGATGTCGTGCGTGACGAACAGCACCGTCTTCTGCGCCGACTCCCAGATGCCGAGCAGCAGTTCCTGCATCAGCACGCGGGTCTGGTTGTCGAGCGCGCCGAAGGGCTCGTCGAGCAGCAGCATCTTGGGGTCGTTGGCGAGCGCGCGCGCAATCGCGGTGCGCTGCTGCATGCCGCCCGAGAGCTGCTTCGGAAAGTGGTGCTCGAACCCGCGCAAGCCCACCTTGGCGATGAAGAACTCGCTGCGTTCCTTCTGGTCGGCTTCGCTCATGCCGCGCTCGCGCAGGCCGAAGCGGATGTTCTGCGCCACGGTGAGCCACGGAAAGAGCGTGTAGCTCTGGAACACCACGCCGCGGTCGGCGCCCGGGCCGTCGATGCGCTCGCCGTCGAGCATCACCTGGCCGGTGGTCGGGAAGTCTAGCCCCGCCACGATGCGCAGCAGCGTCGACTTGCCGCAGCCCGACGGGCCGAGGATGGTGACGAAGTCGTTCTCGCGCACCTCGAAGTCGATGGGCAGCAGCGCCTGGGTGCTCTGGCCTCGGGTGCCGGTGAAGACGCGCGACACGCCCTGAATGGAGAGTTGGTTCTTCGTCATCACAGTGCAGCCCATGCAAACAGACGGCGGTTCATTGCCTTGAAAGCGAAATCGGACAAGAGGCCGATGACGCCGATCACGATGATCCCGAAGATGATCTGCCCGGTGTTCAGGAGCGCCTGGCTGTCGGTGATCATGTGGCCGATGCCCGACGAGGAGCCGATCAGCTCCGCCACGATCACGTAGGTCCAGGCCCAGCCGAGCACGAGGCGCAGCGTTTCGGCAATGCCCGGCGCGGCGCCCGGAATGAGCACGCGCGCCACGATGCCGCGGCTGTTGGCGCCCAGCGTGTAGGCGGCTTCGACGAGGTCGCGCCGCGCGCCGCCCACGGTGACGGCCACCATCAGCACGATCTGGAAGAAGGAGCCGATGAAGATCACCAGCAGCTTCTGCATCTCGCCGAGGCCGGCCCAGAGAATCAGCAGCGGAATGAAGGCCGAGGCCGGCAGGTAGCGGCAGAACGAGACAAAGGGCTCGAAGAAGGCCTCGACCGTCTTCCAGGTGCCCATCGCGATGCCCAGCGGCACGGCGAACACCGCCGCCAGCAGGAAACCGCCGAACACGCGCCACACGGTCATGCCGATGTCGCCGATGAAGCCGTACTCGGTGAAGAGCAGCCAGCCCTCCTTGAGCATGGTGAGCGGGCTCGCGAGGAAGGTCGGCGGCACGAAGCCGCCGAGCGTGGCGATCGCCCACACCAGCACGAAAACGACGAAGAAGCCGAGCCCCAGCAGCACGCGCGAACGCGCACCGATGGGTTCGAGCGGCGCGAACGCGCGACGCCGCGCGGGCGCCACGACGGTCTTGGATGAAGCGGCAGGCGCCGATGCAGCCAGCGGCTGCACCTGCGGCAGGGCCTTACTTGATGAAGCTTGCATCGAAAGTGGCTGCGTAGTCTTCAGGCGCCTTGCGGATCACGCCGGCTTCCAGCAGGATGGCCGCGGCTTCCTTCATGAAGGTGGTGAGTTCGCCCGCAAAGAATTTCTGGTTGGCGGCCTTGTCCTGCCAGCGCAGGTAGGCCGACGACTTGGCGAACTGCTCGCCGCTCTGCTTGACGGCCGAGCCCATGAGCTCGTTGGCCTTGGCCGGGTCGGCCTTGATCATGTCGAGCGCCTCGAAGTACGACTGGGTCAGCGCCTGCGCGGCCTTGGCGTTGGCCTTGAGCCAGGTGGGCGCGCAGCCGACGGTGTCCATCACCATCGGGTAGTCGAGCGTGG
>NZ_JBFUHN010000086.1:0-26021 GCF_056402375.1 Variovorax sp. P4_B10
GGAGGAGGCATGCGGCCCTAGGCCGCGCCGGGGGACATTCGCGGAGCAGAGCACACCGTCGGCGTGAGCGCACCCTGAACAAAGCACTAAACGCACAACGCAACGAATCGAAAAGCGTGGTTTCATCTCAGAATGAAAGTTGCGGCTTGTTCACCATCAGGTAGAACACAACAGCCATGGCCACGAAGGCCGGGTAGCCGAGCAGCTCCCACCAGCGCTGGTAGCGGGCATACCGCGGCGGCAGCGGCACGGCGTCGCGGTGTGCCTGCCCGGCCATCGCCGCCATGCGGATCTGCAGCCACACCACCGGCAGCCAGCAGACGCCCGCGACCGCGAACAGCAGCAGCGACACGGCAAGCCACGGCGTGGACAGCGGCCAGCCCGCCATGTGGGCCAGCGCGAGACCGGTGGCCGGCTGCAGGATGACGGTGGGCGTGGTGAACCACCAGTCGGCCCGCACCACCAGCCGGCTCACCACCGCCTGCGCCGGCACGCTGCCGCTGCGGTTGGCAAAGAACATGTAGAAGGCCGAGCCCAGCCCCGTGCCGACCATCAGCACGCTGGAGACGATGTGCAGCCACTTGAGGACGAGGTAGGTATTCATGGCGTCGTGCGCCGGCACAGGTGCCAGAGAAGGGCGGCGATCGGCAGGTTCTTCAGCAGCGGGCCCAGCGGATGCAGCCACAGGGTGGGCTGGAGGAAGGTCGCCACCGCGGTCATGAGCAGCAGCAGGCCGAAGGCCGCGAGGTAGCTGCCGCGCCCGGGTCGCCACCACAGCGCGAGGCCGACGGCAAGGTCTGCCGCTGCGCCGCCGACGATCAGCAGCTGAACCAGCCAGGACGGCGATGCGATGCCGGCCTCGGCCAGCACCCGGCGGCTCTGTCCGTCGAGTTCCACGATGCTGGCGACGGCCGTGAACAGCCACACCGCGACGAGGCTGAAGCGCAGCAGGCGATCGTCTTCGACGGGATGTGTCATGAAGTGGGTGACGCCTCGTCGATCACATCGGTCACCATGCCCCAGCGCGCGAACTCGGGCTCGAACTCCGGGAGGGTGAGCAGGCCGGCGCAGGCGTGCGCGCCGGTGGGCAGCGCGTCACCGCGCGCGAGCCGGCGGGCCAGCAGGATGGCGGCCATGCAGGGGATCTCGGGGCCGTGGTTGTCGTCGGCGGCGATGTGCCAGGCGCGACGCACCGCAGCGCCCTGTGCATCCGTGCCCTCGACGCGCACCGCCATGCCGCCCAGCGCGGTGCCGAACGCATCGAGCACGCGGCCCGTGGAATGCAGCAGCGGCGCGAGCTTTTGCGGCGCGGGCAGCAGACCTGCGCGATGCATGAAAGCCATGAAGGCGAAGGCATGCTGCGCGAGGCCGACTTCGAGTGCCGCCCGGAACATGACGGACTGAACGCCGGCATAGCGCGCAGGAAAGAGCTCGAGATCGGGGATGTCGCACAAGGCGCCGCGGCGCGGCCGCATGCGCGCGAACTGCACCTTCGCCGGGTTGGCCCAGCCAGGCTGGTCGGTCCATTGGCCGTCCTGCCAGACGCGGATCGGCTCGCCGCAGTAGGCGAGCACGCCGGCGAGCGTGGCTTCGCCGCGCGGCGCGCCTTGTGCCGGCGCGATGCAGATGTCGATGCTGCGGATGCTTTGCCAGCCGGCCGAGAGATGGTCGACCACCGCCGATGAAAGCGCAGGCACGGTGCTGGCGCCGGCAATGGCTGTCCGGCCTGCGCTGCGGAAGGTGGCGTCCAGCGCAGCGGGGAAATCGCAGACGAAGCGGCGGCCATCGGCCAGGTCGATGTAGTGAGCGCCGGCCGCCGCCGCCGCTTGGGGCGCGCGGTAGTCCTGGTTCTGGAACGGGCCTGCGGTATGGATGACGAGATCGACGCCCAGGTAGCCCAGGCCTTGCGCGAGATCGGGCGACTGGGCGTCGACGCGAACGCCGCGCGCATGGCCGCCCAGCGATTGCGCAAAGGCCGTTGCCCGCTCCAGATCCCGGCCACCGATCAACAGCGCGATGCCGGCATCCAACGCCAGCGCGCGGCAGATGCGCGCACCGAAGTTGCCGTAGCCGCCGAGCACCAGCGTCTTCATGCCAGGCTCGACCCCGCCAGGTGCCCGCGGGTGAACGCTTCCTCGAAGATCGAGTAGCCCGACCARTCGGCATGCGCGAACGACAGGCGGCCCGCGACAACGCTGCCGCGGTGGGTCGCGTCGGGCGCCGTGCGTTGCGAGCCGATCTGCGCGAGCAGGCCCGGCCGGGGAATGGACATGGCGTGGCCGTATCGCGTGATCTCGACGCGCGTGGCGAGCGAGGGCAGGTCAGGGTGCGGCACCGACAGTTCGGCGAGCAGGTCGTCGCGCCAGCCGGTCCAGGGGCGGTCGAGCAGCAGGCGCCGGCCATCGGCGGTGTCGTGGCCGCTCGGGCCCAGCGGCCGGTACCAGCTCAGCACGGTGCCTCTCGGCGTGGGATCGAGCGTCTGATGGCGCGCATCGACATACCCGAGGCCGCGCGTGCCGTAGATCACGTTGTCCCAGCTTGGCGCGGCGCCGGCCCGGTCGGCCAGCGGGCCGCGCAGGTGCACGTTGGCCACCAGCCAGGGCGCGTAGCGCACATGCGCGGCAGCGTGCTTCAAGACCTCCGGCGCGTTCTCGACCACGCGCGCGGCGATGAACACCGGCAGCGCGACGATGCAGCGCTCGGCCTGCCAGCGCACCAGCGATTTCGATGCGGCATCCCACGCATCGACCTCGACACCGCCGCGCAGCTCGGCGATGCGCGTGACGACCTGGCCCGTGCGGAGCCGGTCGCCGAGCGGTGCGGCCAGTTGCTTCGTGAGCCAGCCGTTGCCTTCGGGCCAGGTCAGCACGCCATCGCGCTCGGGATTCACATCGTTGGCGCTGCCGCTCGGATCGCCCGGCGCGTGGAAGCCGTGCCGGCTCGCGAAGTAATGGATGCCAGCCCAGGCCGAGACCTGTTCGATGCCCGCGCCGTAGTCGTCGCGGCAGCAGTAGTCGAGGTACCAGCGCAGTTGCACGTCGCTGAAACCTTCGCTGTCGAGCCAGCTTGAAAAGGCGATGGCGTCGAGCGCCAGCAGTTCGGGCGTGATCGCCACCTTGAGGGTGGGAATGGCAAAGTGCGCGGCGTGCTGCAGCGCGTCGATGCGCTGCGCGAACTTGCGGTACTGCGCGATCGTGTCGACGCCCACGCCGTGCACGGGCAGCAGACCGTCCTGCCATTCGCCATGGAAGAAGAGGCGCTCCTGCGGACTGTGGCAAAGGTTGCGCTCGTCGTACTCCCAGCGGCCCGCCACACGGCGGCGCAGGCCGATTTCCTCGAGCAGGTCCTGCACCTCGCGTGCGTCGTCGCCAGGCACCGGCAGGTAGTGCGCGCCGAGCGGGCAGGCGATGCCGTTGACCGTGCCGCCGCGCGCATTGCCGCCGGCGGTGTCTTCGAGTTCGAGCAGGGCGAAGTCGTCGATGCCGGCGAGCCGCAGCGCACGGGCGGCGGCGAGGCCGGCGATGCCGCCGCCGGCGATCACCACGCGCGTACGCTTCACGGTCGCGGGTGCCTGGCTCTTGAGCGCGCCGTCGCGCATCGCATGGCCGCGCGTGACATCGATGCCGGTGAAGCCGCCGTCGATGGGCGGCAGCGGTGCTTCGCAGCCAGCCAGCGCCAGGGCGCCCGCCGCACCAGCCACGCCGAGAAAATCGCGCCGTTGCATGGCGGGGCTAGTGGGCCATGACCTTGCCCCACTCTTGTTCGTAAGTGGTGACAAGGGTTTGGTTCGACAGGCGATTCACTTCGGTCGGCACGCGTGCCATGTCGAGCGGAAAGTCGAACATCAAGGGGAGCGTCGACGGCGACAGGAAGCGCAGGCCCGAAGGCAGCGCATTGGGCATCCGATAGGGCCGGCGGCTCGCGATGATGTAGCCCCACTCGCCGAAGCTCGGCACATGCGCGTGGTAGGGCGTGACCCGCAAGCCGACCGACTCGATGGTCGTCGCCACGGTCCAGTAGCTCTTGCGCGCCACCAGCGGCGAGGTGGTCTGGACCACCGCATAGCCGCTGGCCGAGAGGCGCTTTTCGAGCAGCGCGTAGAAGCTGTTGGTGTAGAGCTTGCCGATCGCGAAGTTGGTCGGGTCCGGAAAGTCGACCACGATGACATCGAACATGTCGCCGGGTTGCTGCAGCCACTGGAAGGCATCGGTGTTGACGATCTTCACCTTGGGCGACGACAGCGAATGGCCGTTGAGCGCGGACAGCGTTTCATGCGCGGTGAAGAGCTGGGTCATGTTCGGGTCGAGCTCCACGAGCGTGACCGACTCGACCGAGGGGTACTTGAGAATCTCGCGCACCGCCATGCCGTCGCCGCCGCCGAGCACCGCGACCTTCTTGGGCGCACCCTGCGCGGCCATCACCGGATGCACCAGCGCCTCGTGATATCGGTACTCGTCGCGTTCGGCGAACTGCAGGTTGCCGTTCAGGAACAGGCGGTGGCCGAGCTGGCCGCGCGTGACCACGATGCGCTGATAGGGCGACGTGGCGCTGAACACGATGCGGTCCTGGTAGAACTTGTCTTCCGCCAGCGTGGTGATGTGATCGGCCCCGATGAAGGCGCCGAGCAGCGCGGCCAGCGCCAGAAAGCAGGCCAGCGCATGTGCGCCGATGCGGCGCAGCTCATGGCGAAACAGCCAGAGGGCCCACACCGCCACCGCGGCGTTCATGAAGCCGAACAGGAGGCCGGTGCGGATCATGCCGAGCTGCGGCACGAGGATCAGCGGAAACGCCACCGACACCGCCAGCGCGCCCAGGTAGTCGAAGGTCAGGACCTGCGACACCAGGTTCTTGAGCACGATGTTGCGCTTCAGGATGCGCATCACCAACGGGATCTCGAGCCCGACCAGCGTGCCGACGACCATCACGAGGCCGTAGAGCAGCAACCGGAAGGCGCTCGGCACGTAGGCGTTCGCCAGGAACAGGATCGCCGGCAGCGCGCCGCCGATCAGCGCCACGAGCAACTCGATGCGAAGGAAGTGCGCCGGCAGCTGGCGGTCGAAATAGCGCGAGAGCCAGGAGCCCAYGCCCATCGCGAACAGGTAGGTGCCGATGATGGTGCTGAACTGCAGCACCGAGTCGCCGAGCAGGTAGGAGCTCAGCGCCGCTGCGCTCAGTTCGTAGACCAGCCCGCAGGCCGCGACCACGAACACGCTGGCGAGCAGGGCGATTTCGACGGGCTGCGGGCCGCGCGCGTCGGCAGGGCGCGCGGACATGGCCGCCTCCTCGCTCAATGGATTGCTGCGGCGACGATGATGCAGATGCCGAGGCTCATGGCGGCGACGACCAGCCCCAGCGCCACGTTCTGCTTCTCGACGATCTCGCCCCACAGGTCATAGGGCGTGATCTTGTCGATGATCAGGAAGCAGAGCCAGAAGATCACCACGCCGATCAGCGCGTACACGAGCGATCCGAGGACCACGCCCGGTTTCAGCCATTCAAATCCCATGGGGGACCTCCAGTCGTAGTAGTAGTAAGTGAGATGAGCGACATCTTCGTCATTTGTGGCCGCCACCGCTGGAATAGCCACCGTACGAGCCGCCCGTGCTGCGGTATCCGCCGGCACCGCTGGTGCTGCTGCAGGTGCTCAGGATGATCAACAGGATGATGATGACGACGACGATGAGAATGATCGTGCCGCAGCCCAGGCCGGACGCGGCACTCACGGGCAGCGCATCGCCGCGCTTGAACATGTCCTTCTTGGCGTCGAGCTTGAAGGCGGTCGCCACCACGCCGCTGTCGAGCTTGGTGCCCGAGGACCAGGTCAGCTCGTTGGCCGAGCGCTCCATCGACAGCAGCGCGCCGCCGCTGGCGAAGTCGCGGTTGAAGGTTTTCTGCCCGCGCTCGACCTGCCAGTAGAACTCGCCCGCCACGTAGGTGGTCTCGGCGTTGTAGGCGTATTGCTGCTGGTAGCGCTTGTTGAGGTAGGTGGCGGTGCTGCCGCTCGCGGCCAGCACCGGCGCGCCGGTGGTCGGCTTGACCATGCTCCAGCCGTCCTCGGCGTCGACCAGGAAGCTGAAGCCGCGCTTCTTGTTGTAGAGCAGGTATTCGTCCCAGCCGAACATCTCGTCGTCGCCGGGCTCGGTGCCCATGCGGTGCTGGAAGCCGACCACCTGCCACTGTGCCCCCTGCAGCTGGCCCATGGTGCCGAGCGCGATGAGGGGACGCACGGGTTCGTCCTGCGCTGCATGCTTGAGTTCGCCGCCGATGCCTTGCGACAGGTCGATGATGCTGTTGCACGAACCGCAGGTGATGCTCTTGCTGTCGGCCAGGTTGACGGTGACCGGCGAGCCGCAGTTGGGGCAGTTGAAGCTGCGGCCTTTTTCGTCCTTTGCGGATTCGTCGCGCAGGCCGGTGAGCTGCAGGTCCTCGAGCTGCACCGAGCGGCCGAGGCAGGCGCTGGGCGTGGGGGTGCCGTAGTCGATGCTGAGCACCAGCCCCTTGTCGTTGCGCAGCTCGACCATGGCGAAGGGACGGCCGAGTTCGGGCAGGTGCGGCAACTCGCCTTGCGCGGACGTCAGCGCCACCTGCTCGTTCGAGGTGACGGTGTAGCTCTGGCCCGCGAAGGCGGTGGTGGCGCCGACGCGCAACTCGGTCCACGGCGGCGCGGCGCGCTGCAGGTCGAAGGGCAGCGCGAAGACGTAGGCGCCGTTGTCCTCGCTGAGGATGGCGGTGCGGTCGCCGTCGAGCGCTGCGATCCATTCGGTCCAGCGGCCGCCGGGGTAGGTGTACTGCAGCCGCCCGATCAGCGTGAAGGGCTTGTCCTGGATGCGGCCGGCGGCGAACAACTGCAGCGGGCTGAAGTCGTCGAACAGCTCGGCCATCTTGCCGGTGCGCGCGAGCGTATCGCCCTGGCGCACGACGGTGCTCTGGCAGTAGGGACAGACCGCGTGCGTCGATTGCGCCGAGCGGAATTCGACCGGTGCGCCGCAGCCGGGGCAGGGCGCGCGGTAGTAGCGTTGATTGCCGTTTTCTTCAGCCATGGCGCACGCGCCATGGCTTGGAGGGCCACGATTTTCTCAAGCCAATGAGGCTTCCGACGCCCGTCGAGCGGGCGTCAGGCGCTATCGGGGACATAGCGCGCGGTTAGACGAGTTTTTTGAGCAGGTCCGCCTTCTTGGCGTCGAACTCTTCCTGGGTCAGGATGCCCTTGGCCTTGAGCTCGCCGAGTTTTTCGAGCGTGGTCATCACGTCGGCGGGGCTCACCACGGCCACGGCGGGCTGGGAGGCTGCCGTGGTGGTGGCCGCGGCCGCTGCGGCCGCGTTCGGGCTCAGGCCCTGTGCGAGGTTCTGCGCCAGCACCTGGCCAAGCGCCACGCCGGCACCGAGGCCCATCGCGTCGCCGGCAATGCCGCCACCGTTGGCTGCGCCTTCGGCGAACTTCGGGATCGCCTGCGCCGTCTGGTACTGCATGAACTTGCCCATGTCGTTGCCGACCATGCCCATGCCGATCTTCTGGTCGAGGATCTTCTGCAGCTCTTCGGGCAGCGAGACGTTCTGGACCGTGATGTTCTCGAGCTTGATGCCGATCTTCTCGAACTCGGGCACGAGCTGCGCGGCGAGCGCCTGCGCGAACTGGATCTGGTTGGCCGCGAGGTCGAGGAAGGGCACGCCGCTGGAGGCGATGGCGTTGCTGATGTTCTGCAGCACCAGGCCGCGCAGCTGGCCGTCGAGGTCGGCCACGCTGTAGATGTCGCGCGTGCCGGAGATCTCGGTATGGAAGACCTTGGCATCGCCGATGCGGAAGGAGTAGTTGCCGAAGGCGCGCAGGCGCACGGCGCCGAAGTCCTTGTCGCGGATGGTGATCGGCTGGGGCGTGCCCCACTTCTGGTCGACCTGCTGGCGGGTGCTGAAGAAGTAGACGTCGCTCTTGAAGGGGGACTCGAAGAGCTTGTCCCAGTTCTTCAGGTACGTGAGCACGGGCAGGGTCTGCGTCGTGAGCTTGTACATGCCGGGGCCGAACACGTCGGCGACCTTGCCTTCGTTGACGAAGACGGCAACCTGCGACTCGCGAACGGTGAGCGAGGCACCGTTCTGGATTTCCATCTCGGCCATCGGGAAACGCCAGGCCAGCGTGCCATCGCCGGTCTCGGTCCACTGGATGATGTCGATGAACTGTTTCTTGATGAAATCCATCAGGGCCATGGTCGCTCCTCGTCAGGTTTTGTCTTAACCGTGCATATTGCCACATCGCTTTGACAACGCCCCTTGCTTTTGGTCATGCTTCACACCGGCCATGCGGCGTATGGCTTTCCGGACCGAGGTCTACAATCGGCGCCCCCAGAAGAAGCGCCACCAGGAGCTACGGCACATGTCAGATTCGACCCCCTCGACCTCATCGACTCCCACGCCCGAAGACAAGCGCGCCGAGCTGCGCCGTGCCGCCCTCGAGTACCACGAGTTTCCCGTTCCCGGCAAGATCGCCATCGCGGCGACCAAGCAGATGCTCAACCAGCGCGACCTGTCGCTGGCGTATTCGCCCGGCGTGGCCGCGCCCTGCGAGGAAATCGTCAAGGACCCGGCCAACGCCTTCAAGTACACGTCGCGCGGCAACCTCGTCGGCGTCATCAGCAACGGCACCGCGGTGCTGGGCCTGGGCGACATCGGCCCGCTGGCTTCCAAGCCGGTGATGGAAGGCAAGGGCGTTCTCTTCAAGAAGTTCGCCGGCGTCGATGTGTTCGACATCGAGATCGACGAGAAGGACCCGGCCAAGCTGGTCGAGATCATCGCTGCGCTGGAACCCACCTTCGGCGCCATCAACCTCGAAGACATCAAGGCACCCGACTGCTTCTACGTCGAGCGCGAGCTGCGCAAGCGCATGAAGATCCCGGTGTTCCACGACGACCAGCACGGCACGGCCATTACCGTGGCCGCCGCCATGCTCAACGGCCTGAAGGTCGCGGGCAAGGACATCGCCGAGGTCAAGCTGGTCACCTCGGGCGCGGGCGCCGCGGCGCTGGCCTGCCTGAACCTGCTGCTCAAGGTCGGCCTGAAGCGCGAGAACGTGTTCGTCACCGACCTGGCCGGCGTGGTCTACGAAGGCCGCGAAGAGCTGATGGACGACGACAAGCGCCAGTACATGCAAAAAACCGACCTGCGCAAGCTGTCGGAAGTGATCGTCGGTGCCGACGTGTTCCTCGGCCTGTCGGCCGGCGGCGTGCTGAAGCCAGAGATGGTGGCGAAGATGGCCGCCAAGCCGGTGATCTTCGCGCTGGCCAATCCGAATCCCGAAATCGCCCCCGAAGACGCCCATGCGGTGCGCAGCGACGTGATCATGGCCACGGGCCGCACCGACTACCCGAACCAGGTCAACAACGTCCTGTGCTTCCCGTACATCTTCCGTGGCGCGCTCGACTGCGGAGCGACCACGATCACCGACGAGATGGAAATCGCCGCGGTGCGTGCCATTGCCGAGCTGGCGCAAGCCGAGCAGAGCGAGCGCGTGGCGGCCGCCTACGTCGGCGAAAAGCTGTCTTTCGGCGCCGAATACCTGATCCCCAAGCCCTTCGATCCGCGTCTCATGATGAAGATCGCGCCGGCCGTGGCCAAGGCGGCCGAGGAAAGCGGCGTGGCGTCGCGTCCGATCAAGGACATGGACGCCTACCGCGACAAGCTGCAGAACTTCGTCTACGCCTCGGGCACGACGATGAAGCCGATCTTCGAAGCGGCCCGCCGGGCGCAGAAGAAGCGGGTGGCCTATTGCGAGGGCGAGGAAGAACGCGTGCTGCGCGCCGCGCAGATCGTGGTCGACGAAGGCATCGCCCGCCCCACGCTGATCGGCCGCCCGGCCGTCATTGCCCAGCGCATCGAGAAATTCGGCCTGCGCCTGAAGGAAGAGCTGGACTACGACATCGTCAACGTCGAGCAGGACCACCGCTACCGCGACTTCTGGCAAACCTACCACCGCATGACCGAGCGCAAGGGCCAGACGGTGCAGACCGCCAAGATCGAGATGCGCCGCCGCCTCACGCTGATCGGCGCGATGCTGCTGCACAAGGACGAGGTCGACGGCATGATCTGCGGCACCTGGGGCACCACGCTGATCCACCTGCACTACATCGACCAGGTGATCGGCAAGCGCCCCGGCGGCTGCGAGAGCACGCCGCAGGACGTGCCGGTGTACGCCTGCATGAACGGCCTGCTGCTGCCCGACCGCCAGGTGTTCCTGGTCGACACGCACGTCAACTACGACCCCTCGCCCGAAGAGCTGGCCGAGATCACGACGATGGCGGCCGAGGAAATGATGCGCTTCGGCCTGAAGCCCAAGGCGGCGCTGCTGTCGCATTCCAATTTCGGCACCAGCAACGAGCCCAGCGCCATCAAGATGCGCAAGACGCTCGACCTGCTGCGCGTGCAGGCGCCCTGGCTCGAAGTGGACGGCGAAATGCACGGCGACGTCGCGCTGGACAGCAAGCAGCGCGCCGTCGTCATGCCGCACAGCGCACTGGCGGGCGATGCCAATCTGTTGGTTTTTCCGAACATCGACGCGGCCAACATTTCGTACAACCTGCTCAAGACGGCGGCAGGCGGCAACATCGCGATTGGCCCGGTGCTGCTGGGAGCGGCCAAACCTGTGCATATTCTCACGGCCAGCGCAACTGTTCGGCGTATCGTGAACATGACGGCCTTGACAGTGGCTGACGCAAACGCCGAGAGATAGGCCATTTGGAGAGAGTGGACACCAACTTCAGGCGCCACTTTCGCCCCTCGCGACTGCTCAAACTTTGGGCAGTCGCTTGCTATTTTCGCCAGCGTGGTGCACACTCGCGGGCTTGAATTTGCGGGTTAACCCCGAGGTTGAGCGCAATTCGAAACCCCCCGCTCTTTTCTTGTGGTGTCCCATGGCGGCTTACGCCTCGATCACGTCCTCTGTCACAAAGTTTGCGCTCACCAGCTTGATGCTGGTGGCGTTGGCGACGGGGGCCGAGGCCCGCGGATGGTTCGGCGCCGGAAAAACGTCCGCTGAGGGATCGATTGCGCTGACCGATCTGCCGGTCCAGGGCCAGCGAACCTACCAGGCCATCCTGAGCGGCGGCCCCTTCCGGTACGAAAAGGACGGCACGGTATTTGGCAATCGCGAGCGTCTCCTGCCGCCAGCGCGGCGTGGCCACTACCGCGAGTACACGGTGGCAACACCCGGTTCCCGCAGCCGGGGGGCCCAACGAATCGTCTGCGGCGGCGAGCAGCCCACGACACCCGAGGCCTGCTGGTACACGGCAGACCACTATGCAAGTTTCAGACGGATTGCGCCATGAGCGATGAAAACGACCTGAGCGGCGCCCCGAAGCGCCCCGAAGAAATGATGATGACTATGGAAAGACCAGCGGAGATGACCCTATCCCTTCGTGCCGTACGCCCGAACATCGTGCAATCGATCCGCGCGTTCCGCGTGAACGACCTGCAGGACGCCGCCAACGCGGCCGGCCAGCACTTCCTGTATGCGAACCTGGGCAATGCCCAGACCAAGCAGGACGTGCTGGACCTGATCGCCCAGCAGTTCACCTTCCCGGCGCACTTCGGCAAGAACTTCGACGCGCTGTACGACTGCATGACCGACCCGTTGCATAAATCGGGCCCGCAGCCTGGTTTTGTCATCGTTCTCGAGCAGATCCCGGCCAATGCCAAGTTCGACAAGGAAGCGCGCGAGCAGCTGCTCGACATCTTCCGCGACGCCTCGGACTACTGGGGCGACCGCAAGGTCCCCTTCCGGTGCTTCTATTCTTTTCTGTAGCCCGTTCTGCATCCACCAGCCAAGCAGAACGGGCGAACGAGGCTCAGCCAAATGCTGAAACCCTCGATGGCATCGAAGTCAACAACACCGCCGCAGCAACGGCAGCCGCCAGCACCGAGCCGGCCGGCGAAAAAATGCCGACCGACAAACTGGTCGACGTTTCGCCCCTGGCGCTGCGCATGAGCAGCCCCTTCAACGCGGGGTACTGGCTGGCCGCCGCGTAACTGCAGCAGCCCGCTTCAACCAAAAAGCCCGTCGTCGACGGGCTTTTTTCATGGAGGAACGGCCTGGGCCAGCGCAACGTATTCGGCCACCGGCACCTCCTCAGCGCGGCGCTGGGCGTCGAATTCGCCCGTGAAGCCGTGCTGCTCCAGCCATTTGCCCAGTGTGTGCCGCATGATCTTGCGGCGCTGGCTGAAGGCGATCTGCACGATCTCGCCGAGCCGCGTCGCATCGACGGCCGGCGGCTGGGCCAGCGGCACCATGCGCACCACGGCACTGTCCACGCGCGGCGGCGGGTCGAAGCTTTCGGGCGGGACGAACAGCACGTTTTCCATGTCGTAACGCCACTGCAGCATCACGCTCAGGCGGCTGTAGTCCGACGTGGCGGGCTTGGCCACCATGCGGTCGATCACTTCCTTTTGCAGCATGAAGTGCTGGTCCGCGATCAGGTGGGCAAAGCCCAGCAGGTGGAACAGGATCGGCGTCGAGATGTTGTAGGGCAGGTTGCCGACCACGCGCAGCGGCTTCGACGCCTTGGCCGCCAGCTCGGCGAAATCCACCTTCAGCACGTCGGATTCAATGACGTCGAGTTGCGGATGGTCGCGCAGGCGCTTGGCGAGGTCGCGGTCGAGCTCGATGACCGTCAGGCGACCGAGCCGCTCGACCAGCGGCTGCGTGAGCGCCGCGAGCCCCGGCCCGATCTCGACCATTGCATCGCCGGGCTGGGGCGCGATCTCGTGCACGATCGCATCGATGATCCCGCCGTCGGACAGGAAATGCTGCCCGAATCGCTTCCTGGCGATGTGTGCCATCAAGACTGCGGCGCTTCGCGGTACTCGACGTAGGCGCGTGCGCGCACTTCCTGTACCCAGGTGGTGAAGGCCTCTTCGACCCGCTGTTCGCGCAGCACGTTGCGAGCGGCTTCGCGCTGCTCCGACTGGCTCAGCTTGGCGTCGCGGCGGCCGACCACCTGGATCAGGTGCACGCCGAAGCGCGACACCACGGGGTCGCTGATCTGGCCCGGCGCGAGCCGGTCCATGGCCTCTTCGAACTCGGGCACGAACTGGCCCGGACGCGACCAGCCGAGGTCGCCGCCTTCCTTGGCGCTGGCGTCCTGCGAGTTGTCGCGTGCGAGGCCGGCAAATTCGGCGGTACCGGCCTGCAGGCGACGCTTGAACTCCGCGAGCTGCGCCACCGCCTGCGCTGTCGTGCGCTTGGGATCGTTGAGCAGCAGGATATGGCGCACCTGGGTCTGCGTGACGGTCGCGTCGAGCGAGCCGATCTGCGCCTTGGCCAGGACCTTGAGCACATGGAAGCCGGCGCTGGAGCGAACCGGTCCGGCAATGCCGTTCAGCGCGGTCGACTGCACGGCGTCGACGAACAGCGGCGGATAGCGGTCGGCGCTGCGCATGCCGATCGCGCCGCCATTGGCGCGGTCGGGCGAATCGGAGGTCTCGCGCACCAGTTTGGCGAAGTCTTCGCCGGAACGGGCGCGCTCCGCGATGCCCTGCGCCTTTTTCTGGGCGGCGGCCACTTGCGCTTCGGTGGCGTTCTCGGGCAAGGCCACGAGCACCTGCGCGAGATTGATGTTCTGCAAGGCTGCGTTCTTGACGGTCGAATTGCGCTGGTCGCGCAGGTATTCGTCGGCCTCGGTATCGCTGATCTTGACCTTCGATTCGACTTCGCGGTCGCGCAGGCGCGTGAGCAGCAGCTGGTCGCGCAGGTCGTTGCGGAATTCCCGCAGCCCGATGCCTTCGGCGGCCACGCGGCGGCGCAACTCGACCAGGCTGATCTCGTTCTGGCGCGCCACGGTCTGCTCGGCCTGGTCGATCGCCACTTCGTCGACCTTGATGCCGTTTTCCTTCGCGACCTGGAGCTGTGCACGCTCCGAAATCAGGCGCTCGAGCACGAGCCGCGTGAGCTCGGCACGCGGCACGCGTTCAGCGTCGGCGTTTTCCCTGAGCAGACGCGTCACCCGCGATTGCACCTCGGTGTTGGTGATCGGCTCGGAGTTGACCAGCGCGACGATGTACTCCGCCGAGCGCTGCACGGGTGCCGCTGCGGGCGCGGCCGGGGCGCGCGCCGCGGGTGGGCCGAGGCGTGGACCGGCGCGCATGATGTCCGTGATGCCGCTGCCAGGGCGCAAGCCCTGCGCACCCGACGTTGCAGCCATTGCCGCAAGGCAGCCCAGGGTGATGATGGAACGGATGTGTTTCATGGCGTTGCTCAGTCAGTCGTCTCAGTCGTAATTGGTGAAGCGGCTCGGTGCTTCGCCAGGTTGGCGCAGGGGTTCGTAGCGCTGGATGTTCTGCCGCAAGGTCTGCATCGGGCTCGACCCGATGCTGGAGAAGCCGACAAATTCGAGCTGGAACATGATGCGGGTGTTGGCCGTCACCTGGCCGGTGGTGATGCGCTGCAGCACCACGCGCCCGATCCAGCAGCAGCCGTCGTACTCGAGGCCAAGCACGCCGTCCGTGAGTTTCTTGTCCTGCAGGTCGTAGTTGAGACGGCCCACCGCGTACCAGCGTCCGCCGCCCTGGCCCTTGCCGGGGCCGAGGTTCTTGCCCTTGTCGCCCCACAGGTCGTTGAGCGGCCACTGCCAGCCGAAGTCGATCGACTTGTTGCCGTCGTTCGCCACCGTGGTGTTGGGGTCGGCCAGCTTCGCGGCCTGGTACGCCGCGCTCGGTGCCTGGTAGCGGAACGCCACGCTGAGGTTGTGGTACGGCTCGGGGTTGTATCGCGCACTGATGGCCGAGCGGGTCGACCGGCGGGTGTCGGGGTTGTACTGGACGACGGCGTCCGTGCTCCACTTCGGCGTCCAGTTGACCTGGCCGCCGACGAGGAAATCGCTCGCGCGGTCGGTCACCGGCACGCCACCGGGCAGCGTGACCTTCTGGTCGGCGAAGCGCAGCCGCTGCGCAATGCCGACACGCGCCGCCTCGACGCCGGTGTCGGGGTCGATCAGGCGGGAGGTCACGCCCAGCGTGAGCGCGTTGGTGTCGGAGACGCGGTCGTTGCCCGAGAAGGCGTTCTCGGTATAGATGGTCGCAAAGCTGAAGTCGTTGGCCGCCGAGTCGTAGTTCGGCAGCATGCTCTGGTTGCGGTACGGCGTGTAGACGTAGTACGCGCGCGGCTCCAGCGTCTGGCGGAAAGCGCGGCCGAAGTAGCTGGCGTCGCGTTCGAAGATCAGGCCGCTGTCGAGGCTGAAGGTCGGCACCGTCCGGTTGGACGAGGTCGGGAAGAAATACAGCGAATTCGCGTTGTAGGGCACGCCGTTGACGTACTGGACCCCATTGAGCGTGAGCTTCGGAATGTCCGCCTGCGGCAGGTAGTAGTTGTACGAAGTCGCGTGCAGCTGCAGCTTCGGAATGACGAAGGAACTCGGCGTGATGAACGGCCGGCTGATCGAGGCCACCGCGAGGGCCCGGTCCCCATCGGGCTGCGACTGCTGGTTGATGTCGAAGCCCGGCTGGCCGCTCAGGATGGTGTTGACACGGAAACGCGTGTAGTCGAGGTTCAGCGAGACGTCGAAGCCGTGCCAGTCGTACTTGTTGTAGTTGGCCGTGATCTGCGGCATCCGGTCGTACGACGGCACGATGGGCGACAGGTTGTACTGCAGCGTCTGGTAGCGCAGCGCACGGATACCGCCGCTCCAGTCGCCCTTGCTCCAGTTGAGCGCCGCATCGTTCGACAGCTGGCGCTGCGCCAGCGTCGGCGTGCGCGTGAAGTCGCGCCAGTAGTCGTTGTCGCTGACGCGGTTGATGTTGATGTTGGCCGACAGCGAATCGAGGCCGAGCGCCTTGGCATCGAAATCCTGGTGGTGGTTCGCCCAGAGGCCCCAGCGCTTGGTGCTGCCGGGTCGCGCCGTCAGGTCCTTGGCCTGGATTTTTCCATCGGCCAGTTGCTGGAGCTCGGAGGCGTGCAACTCGTTGTAGCGCTGGCCCACCAGGCGGTCGCTGCCCATCAGGTCCAGGCGGATGCTGCCGCTGTATTCCTTTTCCAGGTACCGGAATTCGCTGCCCAGGTTGACGCCGCGCTTGCTCATGACCGTCGGCGTGAACGTGGCGTCGCGATTGGGCGCGATGTTCCAGTAGTACGGCTGCGCGATCTCGACGCCGTTGGTGTTGTCGATGCCGATCGTGGGCGGCAGCAGGCCGCTCTTTCGCGCGTTGGACAACGGGAAGCTCACGCTCGGGATCGGCGGCGTGCTGATGCCCATGAAACTCAGGCGCGCGTTGGTGGCGACGCCCTCGTTTTCCTCGGTGTCGGTGGTGATCGTGGCCGCGGTCAGCATCCAGGCCGGCATCCAGCCCGGGAAGTCTTCGCGGCGGCAGGTGGTGTAGGTGGCGCGCCGGGCGATCGACACGTTGGCGTCGACAAAATCGATGCGCTCCGCATCACCATGCCCGCCGTTCGCCAGAAAGCGGTAGCGTACGTTGTTGAAGAAGCCTTCGAAGGTCTCGAGCTTGAGCTCCAACTCGGGTCCCTCGTACACGTTGCCGGCCTGGTTGACCCGCACGTTGCCCGTGGCCTTCGCGCGGTCGTCGGGCTGGTAGTACTCGAGGCGGTCGGCGGTGATGGCGACGGGGCCGCGCCGCAACGTGGCATTGCCCTCGACCACGGTTTCGAGGTCGGGGCGGCCGGACATGCGGTCGCCGGTGACGAGGCTGGGCAGTTGGCCGCGCTCCGTGGGCGGCACCGTTTCGGTGAGCAGCGGGGTGCGCTTGAGCGTCAGCGGACCGTCGAGCCCGCCGGCGGGCTGCGCGGAGGCGCCATGCGCATGGAGCAGCGCGAGCGACAACACGGCCAGCGGCAGCGGCGGACTGGAGCGTCGCAGGGCAACACGTCGGCTCATCAAGCCTCCTGCCTGGCCGTTCCGAGGAAAGCCCGCTGCTCCCCCGAGGAGAGCAGCGAGCGCACAAGGTGCCAAGCGTGAAGGCGTTGGGTCGTAGGCATCGGTTCGGAACGAAAGATCGTCGGGGGAGACGGCGCGGCAGGCCGGCGGGTTGCAGGGGCCGGCAGCAACCTGTTCGATCGGTGGCCGACCGGAGGGGTTGCCGCGCCAGGCGGATTTGTAGAATCGATTATCCATGACAGCACCCCCGCCCCCGGCCTCATTGGCCCCACGCCCCTCCGAGACCATTCTCTGGACAGATCCGCAGCGGGCCGAAGTGTTCCGGAGCTGGCTGTCCGGCATTGCAGCCGCCCACCATCTGCTGCCGGACACGGTGCGGCTCGCCTCGGCCGATGCGAGCTTTCGCCGCTACTTCCGCGTCGACACCACCCTGCCCGCGGCGCCGACGCGCATCGTGATGGACGCCCCGCCGGACAAGGAGAACAGCGATCCCTTCGTTCAGGTGGCCAAGCTGATGGCCGAGGCCGGCGTGACCGCGCCGCAGGTGCTCGAGTGGGACCGCCCGAACGGCTTCCTGCTGCTCGACGACCTGGGCCGCGAGACCATGCTCGACGTGATCGATCCGGCCCAGGCAGATGCCAGCCGCCCGCTCTACGACCAGGCCATCGACGCCTTGATCCGCTGGCAGCTGGCCTCCCGGCCCGGCGTGTTGCCGCCCTACGACCGCGCGCTGCTCGAGCGCGAATTGGCGCTCTTTCCCGAGTGGTACATCGGGCGCCACCGCGGCGTGGCCATCGAGGGCAAGCTGAAGGAGCGGCTCGAACGCAGCTTCAAGCTGATCGTGGAGAGCAACCTCGCCTCGCCCAGCGTCTACGTGCACCGCGACTTCATGCCCCGCAACCTGATGATGAATGTGGCCCCCACGCTCGGCACTGGCGTGTCCTCGCTGCCCCCCGAGGGGGCGCTCGCCGCCTCGGGGCGGCCCGGCGGCGGCTCGACGGCCCTGGGCGTGCTCGATTTTCAGGATGCGGTCTACGGCCCGATCACCTACGACATCGCCAGCCTGATGCGCGACGCCTTCCTGAGCTGGGACGAGGAATTCGTGCTCGACATCACCGTGCGCTACTGGCAGGCGGCGCGCAAGGCCGGGCTGCCGGTCGACCCCGATTTCGGCGCCTTCTACCGGGCGGTGGAATGGATGGGCCTGCAGCGCCATCTCAAGGTTGCCGGCATCTTCGCCCGCCTCACGCTGAGGGACGGCAAGCCCCGCTACCTGGCCGACACGCCGCGTTTCATCGCTTACATCCGCGCCACCGCGAGCCGGTACATGGAGCTGACGCCGCTGCTGCGCGTGATCGACGAGGTCGAGGGCAGCACGGCAGTCACCGGCTTCGCCTATGGCCGAGTCTGAAGAAAAGCTTAAAAAGAACCGCCTGTGACGCCCGTACAACGGCCGTCTATCGCTCCTGATTTCATAGCATGCCCCGTTTTCACTGCTCTGTGCCGCTGAACGCCGGTGCCGCATTTGCGCTGCCGGCTGGGGCTGCACGCCATGTGCAGGTGCTGCGGATGCAGCCCGGCGACGCGCTGACCCTGTTCGACGGTTCGGGGGGCGAGTACGAAGCCACGGTCGAACGCATGGGCCGCAGCGACGTCTCGGTGACGGTCGGTGCCCACCGGCCGGTCGAGCGCGAAGCGGCCCGCGCAGTGCACCTTGCCGTCGGCATGCCGGCCAACGAGCGCATGGACTGGCTGGTCGAGAAAGCCACGGAGCTGGGTGTCGCGAGCATCCAGCCGCTGGCCACGGCCCATGGTGTGCTCCGGCTTTCAGGCGAGCGCGCCGAGAAGAAGCGGGCGCACTGGGAAGCCATCGCCATCGCAGCCTGCGAGCAATGCGGCCGAAACCGCGTGCCGGTGATTCATCCGGTGCGGTCTTTTTCGGGCAGCTCCGGCTGGATCGATGCGCAAGGTGCTGGTGACGAAGGCACTGCCGCACGCTTCGTGCTGAGCCTGGCCGAGGGCACGCGGAGCGTTGCCACGGCCATCGCGGCACAGGCCCCGGACAACCGCGGTGTGCTCGTGCTGAGCGGCCCCGAAGGCGGCCTCAGCGCCGCCGAGGAGCAGGAAGCCATCGCACGCGGTTTTGCACCGGTCACGCTCGGGCTGCGCGTGCTGCGCGCCGAGACCGCGGCGCTCGCAGCCCTGGTGTCGCTGGGCGGCCCGTAGGGGGTGTTTTCCGCGACGCGCGCGCGGAAGGGCTGCGGAACAATGGCCGCTTCGCCTGTTCATCACGACAAAGAAGGACCTTCCGCCCATGTCCCGTTCGCTCCACGCGCTCCGTCTCGCCCCCCTCGTTCTCGCCGCGCTGTGCTCTGCGCATGGCGTCCATGCGCAGAGCACGGCCGTCGCGCCCACGCCGGCGCAGGTCAGCCCTGAGGTCGACAGGACCTACACCCAGCTGATGGCTTCGCCCGCGATCCAGAAGCTGCTGGAGGCGGTCAAGGCCGACCACGAGCGCGCGGTCGAGGACCTGAAGATGCTGACGGAGATCGAGGCACCGCCCTTCAAGGAACAGAAGCGCGCCGAAGCCTTCCTTGCGCGCATGAAGGCCCTGGGCCTCGCCGACGCGAAGATCGACGCCGAAGGCAATGTGGTCGGCCTGCGCAAGGGCACGGGCAACGGCCCGAAGCTGCTGATCTCGGCCCACCTCGATACGGTGTTTCCCGCCGGCACCGATGTGAAGGTGAAGGAGCGCGACGGCCGGCTCTACGCACCCGGCATCTCGGACGACACGCGCGGCCTCTCGGTGCTGCTGTCGTGGCTCAAGGTGCTCAACGACAACAAGGTGCAGACGGTGGGCGACCTGCTGATCGTCGGCAACGTCGGCGAGGAAGAGCTGGGCAACCTGCGCGGYATCAAGGCCATCTTCCGCGACCACCTCGACATCGAYGGCATGGTCGGACTSGARCCCKCRSCCGASGGCMMKGTSCTGRTKCTCGGCACSGSSAGCCACCGCTACGAAGTCACCTTCAAGGGYCCGGGCGGCCACAGCTTCGGCGCCTTCGGCCAGGTGCCCAGYGCGATCCACGGCATGGGCCGCGCGATCGCCAAGATCGCCGAGGTCCGCACGCCCAGCTTCCCGAAGACCACGTTCACGGTCGGCACCGTGGGYGGCGGCACCTCGGTCAACACCATCGCGCCCGATGCGCGCATGGCGRTCGACATCCGCTCCGACGAAATGGCGCCACTGCTCGAAACCGAGAAGAAGATCCTCGCGGCCATCGACGAGGCGGTGGTCGAAGAGAACAAGCGCTGGAACGTGACGACGCTGAGCGCGAGCCACAAGCTGATCGGCGACCGGCCCGGCGGCCGCACGCAATCCGACACGGTGATCGTCGAGGCAGCCACCCGCTCGAACACGGCTTTCGGCCACAAGACCCTGCTGTCGGGCGCGAGCACCGATGCCAATGTGCCGATGTCGCTCGGCATCCCGGCCATCATCATCGGCGCTGGCGGCAAGACCGGTGGCTTCCATGCGCTGTCGGAGTGGATCGACGTGACCGACGGCTGGAAGGGTGCGCAGAACTCGCTCGTGACCGTGCTGGGGCTGGTCGGCGTGCAGGGTACGAGCACACCGCTGCTCGAGAAGCGTGCTCCCCGAAAAATGTAGGCTCGAGGCCCGGCGGAGCCGGTTCCGCGGTGTTTCACGAAGGGGAGACTGAGCTCTCCGGTATGCTGGTGGGCGCTTCTCCACCCTCGCTTGCTACAGGAGACCACCATGCATGCCCGCTCCACATTCATCGCCCTGGCCCTGCTCGCCGCAGGCGCCTCGGCGCAGGCCAACGACCTGCTCGACCAGCTGAAGGACCAGGCCAGTGCCGCTGCCGGTTCGCAAGGCGGCGGCTCCGCACTCGGCAACCTCGGCTTCAAGATGCCCGCCATCGGCTCCAGCACCATCGGCAACGCGGCCGGCGTGCTGCAGTACTGCATCAAGAACAACTACCTCGGCGGCGATGCGGCCTCGGTCAAGGACAAGCTGCTGGCCAAGATCACCGGCCAGAAGCAGCAGGAGACCGGCTTCGCGAACGGTGCCAAGGGACTGCTCAAGGGCGGTAACGGCAAGTCGCTCAATTTCAAGATGCTGTCGTCGAAGGTGAAGGAAAAGGCCTGCGACTACGTGCTCAAAAACGCCACTTCGCTGATCTGACAGCGCCCCCCGCATTGCTCCCGCGCGGCGCACCGCGCATGTGCTTTCGTGCTTCCCTCGTGCGCCAGTAACGATTCATGAACCCGGCTGCCTCCCCCTCTTCCCTGCGCCAGCGCCTCGCGCGCTGGGTTCCCTGTCTTGCATGGCCCCGCCCTTCCGCGGCGCTGCTGCGCAGCGAGGCGATGGCCGGCATCACGGTGGCGCTGATGGTCATTCCGCAGGGCGTGGCGTATGCCGCACTCGCCGGCATGCCGCTGGTCACCGGCGTGTATGCGGCGCTGTTCCCGGCGCTGATCGCGGTGATGTTCAGCTCCTCGCAACGGCTCTCGGTCGGACCCACCGCACTCACCAGCCTGTTGGTCGGCGCCTCGCTGGCGCCGCTGGCGGTGGCGGGCAGCGCCGAATGGGTGGCGATGGCAGTGTGGCTCACGCTGATGTCCGGCACCATCCAGATCGTGCTGGGTGCAGGGCGCTTCGGCTGGCTGCTGCGGCTCGTCAATTCGCCGGTGCTGATCGGCTTCACGCAGGGCGCGGCGGTGCTGATCGCCATCTCGCAGTTGCCCTCGCTGCTGGGCTTCACCGGGCGCACCATTCCGCAGGTCCTGCAGGGCGGCCCGCTGCCCGACCTGACGGCCATCGCCTTCGGCCTCGGCAGCATTGCGGTGCTGTGGCTCGGCAAGCGGCTGTTGCCGCGCTTTCCGACCACGATGGCGCTGGTGGCCGGCGCGGCGGCCATCAGCTGGGTCATGAACTACGCATTGCGCGGCGGCGCCGTGGTGGGCAGCCTGCCGTCGGGCCTGCCCTCTTTCTACTGGCCCGGCCTGCTGCCCTTGAGCACGCTCGGCGCGCTGGTGTTGCCCGCGCTGATGATCACGCTGGTGAGCTTCCTGGAAACCGCGTCGAGCGCCAAGGTCGACAACGCGCGCGCCGGCACGCTGTGGAACGAAAACCAGGACCTGATCGGCCAGGGCCTCGCCAAGCTGGCCTCGGGTTTCTCGGGTGCGTTCCCGACCAGCTCGTCGTTCTCGCGCTCGGCCATCACGCTCTATGCGGGCGCGCAGACCGGCTGGGCCACGCTCTTCAGCGTGGGAGTGGTGGCCGGTGCGCTCCTGTGGCTGATGCCGCTGCTCTATCACGTGCCGCAGGCGGTGCTGGCGGCGGTGGTGGTCACGGCCATCCTGGGGCTGGTGAAGCCCGCGAGTTTTGCGGCGCTGTGGCGCGTGTCGCGCATCGAGGCGGGCATTGCCTTCGGCACCTTCGTGCTCACCATTGCCACCGCGCCCAGCATCTACTGGGGCGTGCTCGGCGGGCTGCTCGCGAGCCTGGCGCACTACATGTACCGCCACCTGCATCCGCGCATCATCGAAGTGGGCCTGCATCCGGACGGCAGCCTGCGCGACCGCAACCTCTGGAAGCTGCCGCCGCTGGCGCCACAGCTCTATGCACTGCGCATGGATGCCGAGCTCGACTTCGCCTCGGCCTCCACGCTCGAGCGCGCGCTCACCGTCGCACTGGCCGAGCGCCCCGAACTGACCGACGTGTGCCTGTTCGCGCAGCCCATCAACCGCATCGACATCACCGGCGCCGAGGTGTTCGGCTCGATCCGCCGGATGATGGAATCCAGGGGCATCCGCCTGCACCTGAGCGGCCTCAAGCTGCCCGCGATGCAGGTGCTCGAGCGTGCCGGCCTGCTGGCGCCGGGGCCGATGCTCTTCAGCTACCGCACCGACGGCGAAGCGCTCGCGGCGCTGATGCCGCGCATCGACCTGCCCACCGAGACCGAAGCCGCGGCCTGATACCGGCGCCATGAAAACCACCATCGAAGAACTGGTCGCGTTCCGCACCGTGGTGGACACCGGTTCGATCACCGCCGCGGCCGAGCAGCTCGGGCAAACCGTCTCGGGCATCAGCCGCGCCCTGAGCCGGCTCGAGCAGAAGCTGGCCACCACGCTGATGCGCCGCACCACACGGCGCCTCGAGCTCACGGAAGAAGGCGCGGCCTTCCTGCAGCGCACGCGCGCCATCCTCGATGCCATCGACGATGCCGAGGAGCAGATGGCCGCGCGCCGCCAGCAGCCGGCCGGGCGGCTGCGGGTGAACGCGGCCTCGCCCTTCATGCTGCACGCCATCGTGCCGCTGGTGCCCGAGTTCCGCAGGCTCTTTCCGCAGATCGACCTCGAGCTCGACACCGACGACCTGCCCATCGACCTGCTGGAGCGCCGCACCGACATCGCGATCCGCATCGGGCCGCTGCGCGATTCCACGCTGCATGCGCGGCCGCTCGGCACCCACCGCCTGCGCGTGCTGGCAAGCCCGGCGTACCTCGAAGCCCACGGCAAGCCGCGCAAGGTGGCCGAGCTGGCCGACCACACGCTGCTGGGCTTCACCCAGCCCGAATCGCTCAACCGCTGGCCGTTGCGCGGCGTGCATGGCGACGAGTGGGCCATCGCACCCACGCTCGCGGCATCGAGCGGCGAAACGCTGCGCCAGCTCGCACTGGCCGGTGCGGGCATCGTCTGCCTGGCGGATTTCATGACCGGCACCGACCGTGCGAGCGGTGCGCTGGTGCAGGTGCTGGCCAAGGACACGGTCGACGTGCGCCAGCCGGTCAACGCGGTCTACTACCGCAACACGCAGCTGTCGGCACGGATCACGTCGTTCCTGGACTTTCTGACCCAGCGCATGACCTGAGCGCGCAAGCTCAGTTCGACCGGGCCGCGACGAAGCGCTCCACCGAGGCGGTCTTGATCTCGTAGCCGCTCACGCCCATGTCCACCGAGGCATAGCGTGCGGCCTTCAGGATGCCGCTCACCTTGACCGTGTCCATCGCATGCAGGCCCTTGACGGTGTCGGCCGCCATCACGCGCACGATCTGGTTGGCCGGCGGCGGCGGCGTGTGGATGCAGGCGCCGAAGTACGGCACCAGCAGGAATTCGCGAATGCCGTCCTGCGTGTTGTCGAGCGGCACGACAAAGCCCGAGAGCTTGACGGCCGTGCCGTCGAGCGCCACGTTGACCGGCGCGTTGTCCCAGACGGCGCGCATCTCGTCGAGCATCTGGATCGCACGCGGATCGTTGTCGCGCAATGCTTCGAGGCTGATGTTGCGGTAGCGCTTGGTCGGGTCCCAGTTCCTGGGGATCAGCGCTTCCCACTTGAGCTCCGGCGCGGCGGCGACATTGGCATCCTTCACCGCCCCTGAGCCCGGCCCGCAGCCGGCGAGCAGCGTGCCGGCCAGCACGAGCAGGAGCGCCGACAGGACGCGGGGGAGGAAATCTCTCATGGCCTCGATTCTGCTTGGTCCATATTTCAGAACGGTAAAGAGGGGACTTTTGGCCTCCTTTTTCAAGCAAATGACACAAATTCCGTGCAAGGCACCAGAATGCCGCACCACGATTTCGAGGAGATCCGCATGGCAGCAACAGGATGGCTGGGATTGACGTCCCTTGGCATTGTTCACACCGCGATCAGCCTGGTCGCCGTCATTGCGGGGCTGATCGCCCTGTTCCGCTACAAGGAGATCACGCTGCGTACCGGCTGGGGCCAGGTCTTCGTGTGGACCACCGTGCTGACCTGCCTGACCGGCTTCGGCATCTTCCAGCACGGCGGCTTCGGCAAGCCGCACGCACTGGGCATCCTGACGCTCGTGGCGCTCGCCGTGGGTGCAGCCGCCGGCCGCGGCGCCTTCTTCGGCCAGGCCTCGCGCTACGTCGAAGCCGTGGCTTTCTCGGCCAGCTTCCTGTTCCACTGGATTCCGGCCTTCACCGAAACCCTGACCCGCCTGCCGCTGGGCGCCCCCCTGCTGCCCAACGCGGACGCGCCCGAGCTCAAGGCGATCACCGCGGTACTCGGTGTGCTGTATCTGGTCGGCGTGACTCTGCAGATCAAGCGGCTGCGCGGCGGCAAGCCGGTCAGTCCCGCACCGGTCCGCGCAGGTTCTTGATCTGCGAACGCTGGCTCTTGCCTTCGAGCCGGCGCTGCTTCGAGCCGTAGGTCGGCTTGGTGGCGCGCCGCACGCGCGGCGGCGTGGCCACGCTGTCGATCACCGCCTGCAGGCGCGCCAGCGCATCGGCGCGGTTCATCTCCTGCGTGCGATGCTGCTGCGCCTTCAGCACGAAGACGCCTTCCTGCGTGATGCGGCTGTCGCGCAGTGCGAGCAACCGCTCCTTCACGTCGGCGGGCAATGAGCTCGCGTGGATGTCGTAGCGCAGATGCACCGCGCTCGACACCTTGTTGACGTTCTGCCCGCCCGCGCCCTGCGCCCGGATGGCGCTGATCTCGACCTCGTCGGGGTCGATGGCAACGGATGGCTGGCGCAGGTTCATTCGGACATTGTCCAGGAACACCGCGGAACCGGCTTTGCCGGGCCGCAGGTGTTGCCCCCGGTAGGGGGTTGGCGTAGCGACACGAAGTGCGCGCAGCCTGGGGGCGAGCTCAGACCCGCTCGAAGATGGCGGCGATGCCCTGGCCGCCGCCGATGCACATCGTGACCAGCGCGTAGCGGCCACCCGTGCGGTGCAGCTCCGCAATCGCCTTCGTGGTGATGATCGCGCCGGTCGCGCCCACCGGGTGGCCGAGCGAAATGCCCGAGCCGTTCGGATTCACCTTGGCCGGATCGAAGCCCAGTTCCTGGATGACCGCGCAGGCCTGCGCCGCAAAGGCCTCGTTCGATTCGATCACGTCGAAGTCGCTCACCTTCAGGCCGGTGCGCTCCAGCACCTTGCGCGTGGCCGGCACCGGGCCGATACCCATGTACGCGGGCTCGACGCCGGCGTGTGCATAGCCGACCAGGCGCGCCAGCGGCTTCAATCCCAGCGCCTTCACGCGGCCGCCTTCGGCCAGCACCACGGCGGCGGCGCCGTCGTTGATGCCCGAGGCATTGCCGGCGGTGACGACGCCGTCCTTCTTGAACGCGGGCTTCATCTTCGACAGCGTCTCGACGGTGGTGTCGG
>NZ_JBFUHN010000087.1:0-25773 GCF_056402375.1 Variovorax sp. P4_B10
CCCCTTTGGCGATGCACCCAAGGAAGAGGCACCGCCCGCCCCCGGCGCCGCCGGCACCGAACCCGAGAAGAAGTAGGCGCTTTTGGGTCCGGCACCATTTCGTTTCGAACCGTCGCAGGGCGACGCGGTCGAAGGCCCGGCGTTCTCGCTGCCCTTCAAGCTGCTGGCCACCGTGATCGTGGGCGGTTGCGCCTTCTGGCTGGCACAGCTCTGGTCGGTGGGCGCCCTGGGCACCGCCAAGACCGGCGGCCTCGGCTGGTTCCTCGCCGGCATGGCGCTGATGGGCTGGACCTGGTTCCACATCATGACCAGCCGCACCCGCATCGACCGCCAAGGCCTGCACCAGCGCTGGATCTGGGACAAGCAGATGGCGTTCGACGACCTCGCCTTCGGCAAGCTGATCCGCGTGCGCGGACTCGACTGGCTGATTGCGCCGCGGCTCTATGTGCGCACGCTGGTCGGCAAGTTCGCGGTGTTCTATGCGGCCACGCCGGAACTCATCGCCGAATTCGAGCGGCTGGTGGCCGAGCTCAAACAGGCACGCAAGCTCTGATCGCGCCCGTGCAAGTGCCCAGTGCCCATGAAAAAACCGCGCAGCGCGCGGTTTTTTATTGGGTGCCCTTGAAGCTCAGAGCTTCACGGATTGCATGTAGTTGTCGAAGCGGCCTTCGGCGACGCGGAACCATGCCACCTGGTCGCGCTGGAAGGTCAGGAAGTCGGCATAGATCTTCTTCCATTCCGGGCTCTTGGCACTGTTTTCTTCGTAGACCTGCAGGGAAGCCTTGAACGATGCGTCGAGGATTTCCTTGCTGAAGGGCAGCAGCTTGATCTTGGCGCCGATCAGCTGCTTGAGCGCGGTGGGATTGCGCGCATCGTACTTGGCCAGCATGTCCTGCGAGGCCACTGCGGAAGCGGCCGCGACGATGGCCTTGTTCTCGGCCGACAAGGCATCGAAAGCCTTCTTGTTGATGAAGAAGTCGACCTCCGGGCCACCTTCCCACCAGCCCGGGTAGTAGTAGTGCGGCGCGACCTTGTTGAAGCCAAGCTTCTGGTCGTCGTACGGGCCGACCCATTCGGCGGCGTCGATCGTGCCCTTTTCCAGCGCCTGATAGATCTCGCCGCCCGGAATGCTTTGCGGCACCACGCCGAGCTTGGTCATCACGTCGCCCACCAGGCCGCCGCCGAGGCGCATCTTCAGGCCCTTGAGGTCGGCCGGGGTCTTGATTTCCTTGCGGAACCAGCCGCCCATCTGGGTGCCGGTGTTGCCGCCGTTGAAGCTCAGCATCCCATAGGTGCCGTAGAACTCGTCCATCAGCTTGCGGCCGTTGCCGTGCATCATCCACGCGTTCATCTGGCGTGCGTTCATGCCGAAGGGAATGGCCGAACCGAGCGCGAAGGCCGGGTTCTTGCCGTAGAAATAGTAAGGCACCGTGTGGCAGGCTTCGACCGAACCCTGCTGCACCCCGTCGACCACGCCGAAGGCCGGCATCAGCTCGCCAGCCGCATGCACCGAGATTTCGAACTTGCCGCCCGACATGGCCTTGACCGCATTGGAGAAAACTTCGGCGCCGCCATAAATCGTGTCGAGCGGCTTCGGAAAACTGGACGCAAGCCGCCAGCGAACGGCCGCTTGCGCATGGACTGCGGGCGCAATGCCGGCGGCCAGAACGCCGGCGATGCCGGCGTTTTTGATGAGGGAACGACGATCCATTGAATTCACTCCGAGTGCATTGGAAAAAACGAAACGCGGCTTGTGGCCGCGTTGACGACTTTTGTAAGTCTTACAGATTGTAAAAACGCGCTTCTACGCGGTCGGCGGGGGTTTACCCTGCGACGGACCCGAAGCGCCGGGTGATCGAGGCTTCGATACCCGCGGCATCCAGGCCGATCGAGGCCAGCAGCTTGCCCGGGTCGCCATGCTCGATGAAGCGATCAGGCAAGCCCAGCTGCAGCACCGGCTTCTGCACGTTGGCCGCCTGCAGCGCCTCGAGCACCGCACTGCCCGCGCCGCCCATGAGGGCGCCCTCTTCGAGCGTGACAATGGCATCGTGCGTGCCTGCCACCTGCAGCAGCAGCTCGACATCGAGCGGCTTGGCCCAGCGCATGTTGACCACCGTGGCATCGAGCGACTCGGCGGCGGTGAGCGCGGAGTACAGCAGCGATCCGAAGGCGAGGATCGCGATGCGCCGGCCTTCGCGGCGCACTTCGCCCTTGCCGTAGGGCAAGGCGTCGAGCGTGAGGTGCGGCGTCACGCCGGCACCCGCGCCGCGCGGATAGCGCACGGCCACCGGATGGTTCTGTTCGTAAGCGCTCGACAGCAGCTGACGGCACTCGCGCTCGTCGGCCGGACAGGCGATGCCCATGTTGGGAATGCAGCGCAGGAAGGAGATGTCGTACGCCCCTGCATGCGTCGCGCCGTCGGCGCCGACCAGGCCCGCGCGGTCGAGTGCGAACACCACCGGCAGGTTCTGGATCGCGACGTCGTGGATCAGCTGGTCGTACGCACGCTGCAGGAAGGTCGAGTAGATCGCCACCACCGGCTTCAGGCCTTCGCAGGCCAGACCGGCCGCGAAGGTGACCGCGTGCTGCTCGGCAATGCCGACGTCGTAGTACCGGTCCGGAAAGCGCTGCTCGAATTCGACCATCCCCGAGCCTTCGCGCATCGCGGGCGTGATGCCCACCAGCCGGCCGTCGTGTGCCGCCGTGTCGCACAGCCATTGCCCGAACACCTGCGTGAAGGTCTGCTTGGCCACCGCGGCGGACTTGACGAGGCCCACCTGCGGATCGAACTTGCCGGGCCCGTGGTAGGCCACCGGATCGGCCTCGGCCAGCTTGTAGCCCTGCCCCTTCTTCGTGACCACGTGCAGGAACTGCGGGCCGCGCAGGTGCTTGAGATTTTCGAGCGTGGGCACCAGCGAATCGAGGTCGTGGCCGTCGATCGGGCCGACATAGTTGAAGCCGAACTGCTCGAACAGCGTGGCCGGCACCACCATGCCCTTGGCGTGCTCCTCGAAGCGCTTGGCCAATTCGAACAGCGGCGGCGCGGCGCGCAGCACGCTCTTGCCGACGCTCTTGGCGGCGGCGTAGAAGTTGCCGCTCATCAGCTGCGCGAGGTAGCGGTTGAGGGCGCCCACGGGCGGGCTGATCGACATGTCGTTGTCGTTCAGGATCACCAGGAGCTTGCAGTCGCACACACCCGCGTTGTTGAGCGCCTCGAAGGCCATGCCGGCCGTGAGCGCGCCGTCGCCGATGATGGCCACGGTGTAGCGGTCTTCGCCCTTCTGCTTGGCGGCCATCGCCATGCCGAGCGCGGCCGAGATGCTGGTCGACGAGTGCGCGGTGCCGAAAGTGTCGTACTCGCTCTCGCTGCGCTGCGGAAAGCCCGAGATACCGCCGATCTGCCGCAGCGTGGGCATGCGCTCGCGCCGGCCGGTGAGGATCTTGTGCGGATAGGTCTGGTGGCCCACGTCCCACACCAGCCGGTCGTGCGGCGTGTTGAACACATGGTGCAGCGCGACGGTGAGCTCGACCGTGCCGAGGTTAGAGCTCAGGTGGCCGCCGGTGCGCGAGACGTTGTCGAGCACGCAGGCGCGCACCTCGTCGGACAGCTGCCTGAGTTGTGCGCGGTCGTAGTGTCGGATCGGCGAGGGGTCGTGGAGAGTGGGAAGCAGCGGAGCCATGTGGGGGATGTTCTTTTCTCAGCGGTCGCGGTCGACCACCATGTGGGCCAGCGCGCGCAGGGCGGCGGTGTCGGCCAGGCCGCTCTTCGCCAGGGCGGCAAGCGCGTCGGCGAGCAGTTGGCGGGCCTGCGTGCGTGCGCCGTCGAGGCCGAGCAGCGACACGTAGGTGGGCTTGTCGGCCGCGGCGTCCTTGCCGGCGGTCTTGCCCAGGGTCTGTGAATCGGCGGTGACGTCGAGGATGTCGTCGACCACCTGGAATGCGAGGCCGATGGCCGCGCCGTAGTCGCGCAGGGCCGCCAGCGCGGCCGGGGTCACGTTGCCGCAGGCGGCGCCCATGACGACGCTGCCCTGCAGCAGCGCACCGGTCTTCAGGCGGTGCATTTCGCGCAACTGGGTTTCGTCGAGCGCGATGCCGACGCTGGCCAGATCGATCGCCTGGCCACCGGCCATGCCCTGGCTGCCCGCGGCGCGCGCGAGCAGGCGGCACAGCGTGGCTTGCGTCGCGAGGGGAACCTCGTCGCCCTCGGGCGTCAGCAGCTCGAAGGCCAGCGCCTGCAAGGCATCGCCGGCGAGCAGTGCGTCGGCCTCGCCGAACTTCACGTGCACCGTGGGCTTGCCGCGGCGCAGCACGTCGTTGTCCATGCAGGGCAGGTCGTCGTGGACCAGCGAATAGGCGTGGATCAGTTCGGTGGCGCAGGCCGCGCGCAGCGCCGCGGCTTCATTGCCGCCGGCGGCTTCGCTGGCCGCGAGCACCAGCAGCGGCCGCAGCCGCTTGCCGCCGTCGAGCACGGCATAGCGCATCGCGTCGCCCAGCAGCACCGGCGAGTCGACGCCGACCCAGCGCGACAGCGCCGCCTCGACATTCGCAAGATGCGGCTCGCTCCAGCCGGCAAGCCGTGCGGCATCCCAATCGGTCATCGCGGCCGCCGTCATTCGGCCGTCCAGACCTTGAGGCTGCCCGCATCGAGCACCTTGATCTGGTCTTCGACCGCCTGCAGCTTGTCGCGGCAGAAGGCGAGCAGTGCGGCGCCGCGCTGGTAGCTGCCGAGCAGTTGGTCGAGCGGCAGCTGGCCCGATTCGAGTTCTGCAACCAGTTGTTCCAGTTCCTGAAGCCCCGCTTCGTAACTGGCGGGCAGCGGGCCCGTATCGGGCGTGGCCGCCGGGCTGGAAGAAGAAGGAGAAGGCACCTTGGGCATGCAACGAAACGTGGGTGAAACGGGGCATTTTAGGGCGGGGCCCGAATCGGGTGGCGGCCGCCGCCGGGCCGCCCCAAGGCGAGCCGCGCCTCCCCCTCGGGGGGTGGCGAATTACACGCAGCGTAGCGGAGTGAAAAGCCGGGGGGCAAAAAAATGACCCCCGGGTACAATGCGAATTCTTCTTGTTGGCAAAACCGACACACTTCTCGGGCCGTTGCATCTCAGACGGTGCCTTCCGTTATTTCCTTTTTTTCTCCCTGTGGGGAGCTTGGTCAGGTCCTCCATGTCTGATTTAAGTCTTCAACTGCAGCAGGCCGCGAGCCAACTTCCAGTTTCCGCGTATTTCGACGAAGCGCTCTACGCGCGCGAAATGCAGAACCTTTTTGCGCGAGGGCCCCGCTATGTCGGCCATCGCCTCGCCGTGCCCGAAATGGGCAACTTCCACACCCTGYCGCAGGAGCACCAGGGCCGCGCGCTGGTCCACACGCCCAAGGGCGTGGAGCTGATCTCCAACGTCTGCCGCCACCGCCAGGCGCTGATCCTGCAGGGCCGGGGCCAGCTCGACAACCAGGCCGGCGGCAACATCGTCTGCCCGCTGCACCGCTGGACCTACGCCGCGAGCGACCCGCGCACCACCGGTACGCTGATCGGCGCCCCGCATTTCGAGCAGGACCCCTGCCTCAGCCTGCACAACTACCCGCTCACCGAATGGAACGGCCTCCTGTTCGAGAAGAACGCCGATGGCACGGGCCGCGACGTGGCCGCCGACATGGCGGGCCTCGGACCCCGGGCCGACCTCGACTTCAGCGGCTACACGCTCGACCGCGTCGAGCTGCACGAGTGCAACTACAACTGGAAGACCTTCATCGAGGTCTACCTCGAGGACTATCACGTGGGCCCGTTCCACCCCGGGCTCGGCAGCTTCGTCACCTGCGACGACCTGCGCTGGGAGTTCAACGCCAGCTACTCGGTACAGACGGTGGGCGTGGCCAACCGCCTGGGCCGCGCGGGCAGCCCGATCTACCAGAAGTGGCAGGAGCAGTTGCTCAAGTACCGCGACGGCAAGCCGCCGAAGTATGGCGCCATCTGGCTCACCTACTACCCGCACGTGATGGTCGAGTGGTATCCGCATGTGCTCACCGTGTCGACGCTGCACCCCGTGAGCCCGACGAAGACGCTCAACATGGTCGAGTTCTTCTACCCCGAGGAAATCGTCGCCTTCGAGCGCGAATTCGTCGAGGCCCAGCAGGCCGCCTACATGGAGACCTGCGTGGAAGACGACGAGATCGCCGAGCGCATGGACGCCGGCCGCCGGGCCCTGATGCTGCGCGGCGACAACGAAACCGGCCCCTACCAGAGCCCCATGGAAGACGGCATGCAGCAGTTCCACGAGTGGTACCGCATCGCGATGCAGAACGCCTGAGTCGATGATTGCCGCATCGACGGGTGTTTCAGGAACACCGCGGAACCGGCTTTGCCGGGCCGCTGGTGTCGCCCCCGGTGAGGGGGTAGGAGAAGCGACACGAAGTGCGCGAATCCTGGAGGGGAGCCCATAGTGCAAGCGCTGTGGATGGTGCTCGGCGCCTTTTTGTTTGCGACCATGAGCGTTGTGGTGAAGGTCGCATCGGCTTGGTTCAACAGCGGCGAAATGGTGCTCGGGCGCGGCCTGATCGGCATCGTGTTCCTGTGGCTGCTGGCGCGCAACCGCGGCGTCTCGCTCGCGACGAAGTACCCCGGCATGCACGCCTGGCGCAGCACCATCGGCGTGGTGTCGCTGGGCGCATGGTTCTATGCCATCGCCCACATGCCGCTGGCCACGGCCGTCACGCTCAACTACATGAGCAGCGTGTGGGTCGCGGCCTTTCTGATCGGCGGTGCGCTGCTCGCCTGGGTGCCGGTGCCCGGCCGCGATGGCCGCGTCGAGCGCCCGCCGTTGCAGGGCGCACTGGCGATGACCGTGCTCGCGGGCTTCGCGGGCGTGGTGCTGATGCTCAAGCCCACGGTCAATGGCAACGAAGGCTTCGCGGGGCTGCTGGGCCTGCTGTCGGGCCTCACGGCCGCATTCGCCTACATGCAGGTGGTGGCGTTGTCGCGCATCGGCGAACCCGAGCTGCGCACGGTTTTCTACTTCGCGGTCGGCTCCGCCGTGGCTGGCGCTTTGGCCACGGCCACCACCGGGTTTTCAGGCGGGAATTCGTGGACGTGGCAGCATGCGCTGTGGCTGCTGCCGATCGGTTTGCTGGCCGCCCTCGGACAACTCTGCATGACGCGCGCCTACGCCACCGCCAAGACCCAGGCCGGCACCCTCGTGGTGGCCAACCTGCAGTATTCGGGCATTGTCTTTGCGGCGTTCTACAGCGTGGTGCTGTTCGACGACCGCATCGATGCCGCCGGATGGGCCGGCATGGCGCTCATCGTCGTGAGCGGCATCGCGGCCACCGTGCTGCGCCAGAGGGCCGTGCCGAAGGCGCCGGCCGAGGAACACTGAATCTCATCGAAGGAGAACACGCCATGTACACCACCCTCGTCAGCGTCGAACAACTCCAGCAACTTCAAGCCGGCGACACCCCCCTCATGGTGTTCGACTGCAGCTTCGAACTCATGAAGCCCGAGGCCGGCCCGCAGATCTACGCCGCCGCGCACATTCCGGGCGCCCTGTATGCCAACCTCGACACCGACCTCAGCGCCAGGCACGGCGTACCCGGCGCACATGGCGATGTGGTGGTGGCGCAGGAAGACGGCGTGCCGGCCTCGGGCGGGCGCCATCCGCTGCCCAGCCGCGAGAAGTTCGCGGCCTGGCTCTCGAGCATCGGCTTCGCGAACGACATGCAGGCCGTGGTGTACGACCGCAACGGCGCCAACTATTGCGGCCGCCTCTGGTGGATGCTCAAGTGGATGGGCCACGACGCGGTGGCCGTGCTCGACGGCGGCCTGCAGGCCTGGCAGGCCGCGGGCGGCGACGTCACGAACCGCGAGGAGCCGGCGCGCTTCCAGTCGAACTTCGTCAAGGGCGAGCCGATTGCCAAGCTCGTGACCACCGGCACCGTGGTGCGCCGGCTCGGCCAAACTGACCAGAACCTGATCGACGCACGGGCCGGTGCACGATATCGCGGCGAGGTGGAACCTCTGGACCCGATTGCCGGTCACATCCCCGGGGCCCTCAACCGGCCCTTCGCCGACAACCTCGGCCCCGACGGCAAATTCAAGCCGGCATCGCAATTGCGTGCCGAGTTCGAGACGCTGCTCGCGGGACGTGACGCGGCGACGGTCGTCCACCATTGCGGCAGCGGCGTGAGCGCTGTGCCCAACCTGCTTGCGATGCAGATCGCCGGGCTGGGGACAACCGCGCTCTATGCCGGCAGCTGGAGCGAATGGAGCAACACGCCGGGGCTGCCGACCCGGCAAGGCGCAGAACCATGAAACACATTCGGCTTCGACGTATCTCCGGTCTCGCAATCGCTGCCGCGCTGTTCGCGGCGGCCCCGTTCCTTTCCGCCCAGGCCCAGCAGCAGCACGCCCACGTGCACGGCCAGCTCAAGCTCGACGTGGCCATCGACGGCCCCACGGTCGTGATCGACATGGAATCCCCGCTCGACAACATCGTCGGCTTCGAACGCGCCCCGAAGACCGATGCCGAGAAGAAAATCGTCGAAGCCGCGATCGCCCTGCTGCGCGCGGCCGACAAGCTCTTCATCGTCGACCCGGCCGCCAACTGCAAGCTCGGTCCGGTCGACCTGCGCTCCAGCGCACTCGGCCTCGGCAACCCCGACCCGAACGAGCCCGCGGGCCATGCGGACCTCGACGCCACCTTCTCCTTCAACTGCACCAACGCGGCGGCGGCAAAGTTCATCGACCTGAACCTGTTCAGTGCGTTCAAGGGACTGCGCCAGATCGATTCGCAGATCGCTTCCTCGCAGGGCCAGTTCAAGCGCCAGCTCAAGCGCCCGGCCGGCGCCCAAGCGACCCAGCCCGCTCGCCTGAGCTGGGGAAAATAAGACTGTGAGCAGCACCTCCCAGCAGGCCGAGTCGACGGGCTTGCGCGTCGTCCTCTCCGCCGAAGCGCTGCGTTTTGCGTGGCCCGGCGTGAAGGCGCCCTGCATCGACATCGAGGCTTTCCGCATCACCGCGGGCGAATCGGTGTTCCTGCACGGCCCGAGCGGCTGCGGCAAGAGCACGCTGCTGTCGTTGCTGGCCGGCGTGCTCGTGGCCGACGAAGGCCGCGTGACCCTGCTGGGGCATGACTGGTCGCAGCTCTCGGGTGCCGCGCGCGACCGCAGCCGCGTGGCGCATGTGGGCTACATCTTCCAGCAGTTCAACCTGCTGCCCTACTTGAGCGTGCTCGACAACGTGCTGCTGCCCTGCCGCTTCTCGGCCCGGCGCGAAGCGCAGGCCTCGCGCAACCGCAGTTCGCGCGAGGAGGCCGAGCACCTGCTCGACCAGATGGGCCTCGACCGCAACCTGTGGAAGCGCCAGGCGCTGCAGCTCTCGGTCGGCCAGCAGCAGCGCGTGGCCGCGGCGCGCGCGCTCATCGGCCAGCCCGAGGTGGTGATCGCCGACGAGCCCACTTCCGCGCTCGACGAAGACCGGCGCGAAGCGTTCCTCGACGTGCTGCTGACGGCCTGCGCCGTCCACCACAGCGCGCTCGTGTTCGTGAGCCACGACCAGCGCATTGCGCAGCGCTTTGCACGGCATGTGCTGCTGCCGGAAATCAACCGCGCGGCATCGAGCGCGATGGCGGTGGACGCATGAAGGCGCTCTTTTCGATTGCTTGGCGCAGCGCCTGGAACCGGCGCTTCACGCTCGCGCTCACGGTGTTCTCGATCGCGCTGTCGACCTTCCTGCTGCTCGGCGTGGAACGCATCCGCACCGAGCTGCGCGAGAACTTCGCATCGTCCGTCTCGGGCACCGACCTGATCGTCGGCGCGCGCACCGGCTCCACGCAGCTGCTGCTGTACTCGGTGTTCCGCATCGGCGCGGCCACCAACAACATCTCCTGGAAAAGCGTGCAGGCGCTGGCCGCGCACCCCGGCGTCGACTGGGTCGTGCCGCTCTCGCTCGGCGATTCGCACCGCGGCTTCGCAGTGCTCGCCACGTCCACCGACTACTTCAACCGATTCCGCTACGGCGACCGCCAATCGCTGAAGCTGCGCGAGGGCAAGCCCTTCAGCGAACTCTTCGATGCGGTGGTGGGCGCCGAAGTGGCCGACAAGCTCGGCTACCACGTGGGCCGGAAGATCACGCTCGCGCACGGCAGCGGCGAACTCAACGTGGCCGAGCATGCCGACAAGCCTTTCACGGTCGTCGGCGTGCTCGCACGCACCGGCACGCCGGTCGACCGCACGGTGCACATCGGACTCGAGGCGATGGAAGCCATCCACCTCGAATGGGTGGGCGGTGCGCCCATGCCGGGTGTGCGCATTCCGGCCGAGCAGGTGCGCAAGTTCGACCTCACGCCGAAGAACGTGACGGCCGCGCTGGTGGGCCTGAAGAATCGCGCCGCGGTGTTCGGCGTGCAGCGCTGGATTTCCACCTACACCGGCGAGCCGCTGATGGCCATCCTGCCCGGCGTGGCGCTCGACGAACTGTGGAGCGTGATCGGCATCGGCGAGAACGCGCTGCTGCTGATGTCGGCGCTGGTCGCGCTGGTCAGCCTCGCGGGTCTTGTCTCGGTGGTGATGGCGGGCCTGAACGAACGGCGACGCGAACTCGCCGTGCTGCGCGCCGTCGGCGCCGGCCTGCGCCATGTGCTGGCGCTGCTCGCGCTCGAAGGCGCGATGGTCACCATGCTCGGCGTGGCCTTCGGTGTGGTGATGGCGGTGCTCGGCATCGCCCTGCTCTCGCCGTGGCTGCAGTCGCAGTTCGGGCTGACACTGAGCCTTTCCGAACCTACACTGAACGAATGGCTGCTGATGGCGAGCCTGCTGGTTGCGGGTTGGCTGGCAAGCCTCCTGCCTGGCATCCGTGCCTACAGACTCTCTCTTGCCGACGGCCTCTCACCGAGGATTTGAACCATGCGCATCGCAAAGAAAACCTTCACGATCAACGCCTTCACTCGCCTTTCAATGCTGCTTGCAGGTGCCGGCCTTGCAGCGGCCGCATGGGCCGCCGACCCCGCGCCCAAGGACACCACCGCGTCGAACCCGCTCGGCGGCAAGGCTGCACCGCCCGCCGCTGCCAAGGGCACGCCCGGCCAGCCGCGCCAGATCACCTGGGAAGAACTGGTGCCCAAGGACTGGGACCCGTCCAAGGAATTCAAGGGCATGGACCTGAGCGCGCTCGACGACGGCGATCCGCGCGCCAACGCGATGCTGATGAAGATGCAGGAGGTGTCGAACAACGCGCCGACCAACCCTGCGATGAACGGCGCCGAGATCAAGATTCCGGGCTTCATCGTGCCGCTCGAGGAGGCCAAGGGCGAGGTCACCGAGTTCCTGCTCGTGCCCTACTTCGGCGCCTGCATCCACACGCCGCCGCCGCCGGCCAACCAGATCCTGCACGTCATCCCGCAGAAGGGCGCCAAGTTCCGCGCCATGGACACCGTGTGGGTCACCGGCAAGCTGCAGACCCAGCGCAACGATTCGATGATGGGCGTGAGCGGCTACCACATGAGCGCCAGCAGCGTCACCAAGTACTCGGGCGGCGCCAAGTAAGCGCCCCGGCATCCTGTAGTTCCTAGGACCTCATTCGCACCCTGGGCACAGGCCGGATGGCTGAGGCGCCCGCCGCGCCTACATCGCACGACGGCCTCGCATCCCGCATTCGATGGATGCGCAACCCACCCGCGACGCCTAGATTGGCGGGCGTCGCTGCCTTCGCCAGCGGCATCTCGTCCAGATGGAGGAGGCGCCATGCGGGTCCTGCCGGTATTTCTCTTGCTGCCCCTGCTTGCCATGACCGCAGGCGACGCGGGCTCGCAGCCCGTTCGCATGGTTCGCCCCGAGCGCGCCGCCACCGCCATTCCCCTGGAGCGCAGCCCCGACCGCGCACCACCCTCCGCGCAGTGGGCAGCCCCGCAGCGCCACGCTCCGGCGGGCTCAGACCTGCGCCCGCCGTCGGACACCGGCATCGTCCGGCAGGTCGAGGTCGTCCCGCGTCAGCAGACGGTAAACCACTATCTGGAGCGCCGCGGCGTGGTGGCCGACCGCCCGACGGTCGAGGCCTTCCGCGCCATGAACCCGCAGGTCACCGCCACCAACCGCATTCCTGCCCACACGCGCGTCTCTGCCTTCGTGCCGGAGGCCGCCGCCAGCCGCCCCGCGACGGCAGCGCTGCAACCCCGCGCACGCATCGACATGGCGCAAGCTGCGCGCTACACGGCGGCCGTCGAGGTCGACCGCACGGGCCTCATCCAGGCCAAGGCACTGCAACTGCCGCCGAGCGCCTACCGCCGCCCGGTCGACGTCGACCAGCACCGCGACCTGCTCGCCAGCGTCGACAGCACCGCGCGGCTGGTGGCGCAGCGTGCACCCGCACTGCCTTCGCGCGAACTCGCACTGTCGCGCTACTACCTGCGCAACGCCAACGGCGTGGCGCAGCAGATCAATGCGCAGGCCGACACGCAGCCCATCGGCGAGCCGGAATTGCAGAAGCTTGCGGACGCCTCCAGGCCGGTGCAGGCCATGCAGGCACGCATGGTCAACGGCGAGAAGCCGCTCGAATTCCGCAAGGTCACGGTCAAGGTGCGCGGCGAGGATGGCAAGGACCTGCGCGAGCCCTTGCGCGTCTATGTGCTGCCCGCCGGACTGGTGGACAAGCCCGACGATCCGGAGCTGATTCTCGAACTGCTGACCCTGCTGAGCTTCGAGCGCCCGACCTCGCCCTCGACCGGCGAGGTGCAGCGCGGCGAGATGCGGCTGTGGGTCGGGCCCGATTTCAAGTACAGGGAAATGGCGGACCTCGTCGTGGCCGGCGGACTGACGAATTTCATGCGGGTCCATGGCCACCTGCTCGACGCGTCGAGCCCCGACCTGCTGTTCCAGGCCCCCGGCAGCGTGACGGTGCCGCCCGCACGCTGAGCCGCTCCGCCCGTCGCCATGGCCACCGACGCCCGCCCCGCCTCGCCGTTCGAAGGCCTCGTGGCCATCGTCGCCTCGGCCGCCGCCGCAGTCGGCGCCACGCTCGCGCTCTTCCACTCCTTTCTCGAAGACCTGGTGCCGCCCATCGAGGGCGCGCAACTGTCCATCGGCATGGTGTCGTTCGGCACCATGGTCGTGCTGCTGGCGCTGAGCCTGCTGATACGCAAGCGCCTGTCGTCCACGCGGCAGCAGTGGCTCGCCGTGCTCGCCCTGCTCCTGGCCGCAACCGCGTTCTGGGCCTTCTTCACCTACCGCGATGTCGTGCGGACCTACGTGTTCGCCTACCCTGCCGAGCTGCCCGCGAGCCAGCAGGCGCGCTACATCCGCGGCGAGCTGCACGAGATGGGCAGGAAACGCAGCCAGGGCATGCGCATTGCCGAGGCGGTGAAGATGTTCGGCGGCCCGCAGCTCGTCGCCGACCGCGAACTTCTGTGGGAAGAAACCGCGCAACAGGCCATGACCGGCCGGCTCGAGCGCTGGTACATGTTTCTCTCGATGCTGCTGACGACCGCGCTGTTCGTCGCCGCCATCGCGGTGTGGCGCGCGCTGCCGGGCAAGGCGCGCGCAGCACCGGCCAGGAAGCCCTCGCCCGGCGCACCGTCACCCCCCTCGGAAGGACAACCATGAAGGAACTGATCGACCAGATGCTGGCCATCGCGCGCACCGAGATCGGCACGCGCGAAACGGCCGTCAACAACACCGGCGCCCGCATCGTCGAGTACCAGGGCGCCACCTGGCTCGCACCGGGCGCCTGGCCTTGGTGCGCGGCCTTCACCGCCTGGGTCCTGCGCGAATGGCTGGAGAACGAGGCCGTGCGCGAAGCCCTGCACCTCGACACGTTCTCGCTGGCCGACAAGTGGCGTTGCCGCGATGCCAGTGCCTTCGGCTGGGAGAAGTGGGCGCGCCAGCGCAAGCTGCAGGTGCTCGACGAAACGCAGAAGGCCCGCGCGGGCGACTTCGTGGTGTTCGACTTCTCGCACATCGGCATCGTCACCGACGACCAGCCGGTTCCCAGCCGCACGCTCGCCACCATCGAGGGCAACACCAACGGCAAGGGCGAGCGCGACAGCGTCACCGGCGACGGTGTCTGGGTCAAGGAACGGGTGCCGAGCCTCGCGAAGAGCTACATCCGCATCTTCAGCTGATCCACCGGCTGCGCCTCTTTGTCGGCCATGCGCCGACACGCGCTGCAGTGGCGGGACGACACAGACGGTTGCATCCCGGGTGCAAGGTGGGTCATCGCAGACCGTCAGAGACCGTTGAGAGTTTCGAGGCGTGACGTCGGCGCCTTGATGGAACTCCAGATGAAAAAACAACGTCCCCCGGTCCCGCGGCTGCTCGCGATTTCGCTGTGCATCGGCGCACTCGCCATCGCAGGCTGCGACAAGGTCGCCCCGCCCACGCCCACCACGGAGCCGACAGTCTCCATTCCCCCGCCCACGGTGCCGCAGGCACCCGTTGCCGCTCCGGCCGCGGCCCCTGTGCCCGCGGCCTACACGCCGCCCTCGGCCGAGCAGCTGTACCAACTGGTCGCACCCATCGCGCTCTACCCCGACAAACTGGTCGCGCAGATCCTGGCGGGCGCGACCTACCCCGAGCAGATCACCGCGGCGCACGACTGGCTCGCGCAGAACGGGTCGCTCAAGGCCGGACCGCTCGCCGATGCGGCCAACCAGCAGCCCTGGGATCCGAGCGTGAAGTCGCTCACCGCCTTCCGGCCCGTGCTCGACCAGCTCGCCGGCAACATCACGTGGACCGAATCGCTCGGCAAGGTCTACTACAACGACCCGGCCGACGTGATGAACGCGATCCAGGTCATGCGGCAGCGCGCCTCGAGCGCAGGCCGCCTCAAGAACAACAACAGGCTCCGGGTCGCGAGCGCCGCGGCGCCGCGGGACTACGTCCCGGCGCCGGACATGCAGCCGGTCTATGCGGGTCCCGCAGTGATCGAGCCGCCGCAGCAGCTGATCACCATCGAGCCGGTGCAGCCCGACGTGGTGTACGTGCCGCGCYACGACCCCCAGGTGATCTACGGCGAGCCCCTGCCCGTCTACCCCGGCTATGCGTATGCCCCGCCCGTCGAGGTCGCGCCGGGCTACAGCCGCGGGCAAGTCGCCGCGGCGGGCGCGCTGGCGTTCGGTGCCGGCGTGGTCGTGGGCGCCGCGCTGGAGCGGCACGACTGGGGCTGGCACGCATGGAACATGAACTGGGGCGCGCCGCGCTGGCGGGGTCGCGAACCGGAGCGCATCGCGCAGCCGGCCTACGCCCGGCCGGCGGTGGTCTACAACAACAGCACCTACATCTCGCGCTCGACCACCGTGGTCAACAACAACGTGCGGAACGTCTACAACAGCGGTGCGCCGCGCAGCATGCCGCCCGGTGCTCCCCCGCCCAATTTCGCGGGCGGCCCGGGCTTCGCGCCACAGCAGCAGGCCCAGCTGGCGCAGCAGCAACAACAGCAAGCACGGCAGCAGCAAGCGTTGATGCAGGAGCAGCAGCAAGGCCAGCAACGCGCACAACAACAGGCCCGGCAACAGCAGGCGCAACAACTGCAAGCCCAGCAACAGCAAGCTCAGCAGGCACAGCGCCAGCAGCAACAGCAGCAAGAACAGATGCGGCGTCAACAGGCGCAGCAGGCCCAGCAACAAGCCCGGGCCGCCAACCAGCAGCAGCCGCAACAGGCCCGGCTCCAACAGCAGCAACAGCAGGAGCAGATGCGGCGGCAGCAGATGGAGCAGCAGCAACAGGCGCGTGCCGCCAGCCAGCAAGCCCAGCAACAGCAGCAGCAGCGCGCATTGCAGGAGCGCCAGCGTCAGCAGCAGACGCAGCAAACCCAGCAGCAGGCCCAGCAGGAGCAGTCACGACGCCAGCAGATGCAACAGCAACAGCAGGCGCAACAACAAGCGCGTGCCGCTCAGCAGCAGCAAGCTCAACAGCAGCAGATACAACGGCAACAGGCACAGCAACAACAAAGGCAGCAGCAAGCCCAGAACGAGGCCCGGCAGCAGCAGGAACAGATGCGCCGCCAGCAACAGCAACAGCAACGGCAAGCGCAAGCCGCGCGTGCGCAACAGCAACAACAGGCGATGCAACAACAGCAGCAGCAACGCCAGCAGCAGATGCAGCAACAGCAGGCACACCAGGCACAGATGCGCCAGCAACAGCAACAGCAACAGCAACAGCAAGCTCAGCAGCACGCCGCAGCAGCAGCCGCTGCGGCCGCAGCCAAACGCCCGCCGCGCCGTCCCGGCGAACCACCGGGACAACAGCCCTGAGAGGTGTCGCTCCGGTGCCGCCTACTGCTTGCCGATCTCGGTCAGCAGGCGCGTGACGAGGTAGATGCGCGGCACGATCGAATCGACTTCGATGTACTCGTCGCGCGCGTGGTAGCCGAAGCCCGCAAGGCCGAAGCTCTCGACCACCGTGGCCTTGCCCGAGCGGCCTGCATAGCCGGCATCGGTGCCGCCACCGGTCATCGGCGTCAACGCGAGGTCGCGATCGATTTCCTTGTAGATTGCCTGTGCCTTCTCGGCCAGTGCACGGCCCTTCGCGCCAGCAACGAAAGCCGGACGGCCGACCTCGACCTTCACCGTCGTCTCTGTATCCGGAATCAGCTTGCCGCTCGCGAGCTTGGCCTGCAGCGCCGCGTCGAGCTTTTTCTCGGCACCGGGCTGCGTGATGCGGATGTCGCCCAGCGCCTGCGCCTTCTCGGTGATCTGGTTGATCGGGCCGGTGGCGCGCGCCACGGTCCAGTTGAGCGTCACGCCGGGGATGTCCTTCGCGATGTCCTTGGTCTGCAGCATCTGGTATGACAGCTCGTACAGCGCGTTGCGGCCCAGCTCGGGGGCCGCACCCGCATGCGCCGCACGACCCTTCACTTCGAGCGTGGCCTGCGCGATGCCGGCGGCGCCCAGCAGCAGCGACTCGCCCTTGGCGACCGACTTGGCGGCCGTGGGCTCGAACGACAGCACCGTGTCGTGCAGGTCGGCCGTGGTGGCGATCAGCTCGCCCGAGCCGACCGAGCCCACTTCCTCGTCGGGGTTCACGAGCACCGTGAGCGTGTCGTAGTCGCGCCAGCCCGCGTCGGCCAGGATCTTCAGCGAGGCCATCATCACCGCGATGCCGCCCTTGTCGTCGGCGATGCCGGGGCCGTAGATGCGGTTGCCGTCGATCTTGTAGGGCTGGCTGCCGAGGATGCCGGCCGCGTACACCGTGTCCATGTGGCCCTGCAGCATGATCTTGCGCTTGCCCGTGCCCTTGATCGTGCCGATCACGATGTCGGCGCCCGCGCCGGTCTGCGTCTTGCGGCGCTCGGTCTTGAAGCCCGCGGCCTTCAGGCGGCCTTCGATCACGTCGGCCATCTTGAGCAGGCCGTCGACGTTCAGGCTGCCCGATTCGATCAGCACCATCTCTTTCAGGTTGTCGATCACCGCGGGCTGCGCCTTCTCGGCGGCGGCGAGCAGCTTGGCATCGGGCGCGGCCTGTGCAGCTGCTGCGGCGCCGAGGGCGAGGCCGCAGGCCACGGCGATGGAACGAAGGGCAAAGAAGGAGGAGCGCATTGTCATGACGGTTTTTGTCTCTGAGTGGATGGCGGTCGCCAGCATAGCGACCCGATGATGGATACCGAGCAAATCGGCGACAGCGCGCACCGCATGCAACGGCGCGTGGCCTGTAGCACGCTGAACGGCGGCCGCCGCTCGACAAGCGTACACAACGGCAGCAAGATTCTGCAGCCGCGAACCACTTGCCGTCCCCTCCATTTCCGACCCACAGGACAACCATGACTCAAACAATGCGCGCCGTCGTGCTCGACGCCCCGGGGCCACCCGAGGCCCTGCGGATCCGCACCCTTCCCATTCCGGTTCCCCAGCCCGCAGAGGTACTGATCAAGGTGCGCGCCTTCGGAATCAACCGTTCCGAACTGCACACCCGCCTCGGCATGGCCGAGGGGGTGAGGTTTCCTCGGGTACTGGGTATCGAGGCGTGTGGCGAAGTCGCAGCTTGTCCAGGGAACGAGTTTGCCGTCGGGCAGCAGGTCGTTGCGATGATGGGGAACATGGGCCGCACCTACGATGGCGGCTATGCCGAATACACCTGCGTGCCTGCCTCGAACGTGATCGCCTTCCACAGCGGGCTGCCGTGGGAAGTTCTGGGCGCAGTGCCGGAAATGCTCCAGACCGCCTACGGATCCCTCGTGTCGGCACTCGATGCCCGCGAGGGTCAATCGATCCTGATCCGCGGTGGGACGTCGTCGGTGGGACTGGCCACGGCGAGCCTTGCGAAGCAACGGGGTCTGACGGTTCTTGCAACGACGCGAAACCCCGCCAAGCGACCGGCACTGTCCGCCGTCGGCGTCGATCACGTCCTGGTCGACGACGGCGCCGTTGCGTCTCAGGTTCGCAGGCTTTTCCCCGAAGGGGTCGATCTCGCCCTCGAGCTGGTCGGGACGCCGACGCTGCCCGACACCCTGCGTGCGCTGCGCCGGCGGGGTGTCGCGTGCTTCACCGGCATGCTGTCGAATGAATGGACCGTCAGGGATTTCTATCCCATCGGCTATTTGCCGAACGCCGTGAGGCTGTGCGCCTACTCGGGCGAGGCGGCCGATCTGCCGGCATCCGTCCTGCAGAGCTACCTCGACGACGTTGCATCGGGAAAGCTCTCCGTACCGATCGACAAGGTCTACGCCTTCGACGATATCGTCGAGGCGCACAGGGCGATGGAGCACAACGAAGCCAAGGGCAAGCTGGTCGTCGTGATCTAGCGCCTGTACGTATTGTTGGTTGTGATGCGACCGTTGGCCCGCATGGGCGCGGCTCTGCAGTTGTTGCGCTCCGGACGCTCGACGTAGCTGGTGCACTCACAAGCAATACCCGTTGGCGAGACAACGTTGATGTCGGCTCGCCCGCTCTGGAAAATCGGCAGTGCCGACGTCGAGAACCATCGGGCTGGCTCAGAGCATGCCGTTGCGAAATAGCAGCCCGCGCCAGAAGCCCAGCTGCATGTCGAGGCGGCCTCGGTTGATGAGGTCGCGCAGCAGGCGCTGGCGGGTCGGTGCGGGCACGTTGTCCAGGATGTCCGCGCAGTCGTGCTCGCGGTACAGGCCGCGCGAAAACAAGTCGCGCTTGACCACCGGGCAGCCCAGCAAGCGATAGAAGAGACCGAAGCCGAAGTGCAGCTGGCTCCCGTTGGTCACGTGCTCCAGGATGTGATCGATCAGCAGCTGGCGCGACAGCCGCTGCGCGCTTTGTGCCATGCCCTGCGCTTCGCTCGTCTGCGGCATCGCGCGCGCGGCCACGTCCCGGCTCAGCAAGGCAACGCGTCCGTCCGCTTCGCGCAGGCTGCGCAACGCACCGAGGGTCGGCGTGCCGGCGGACCCCGGATCGGTCGCCGATGCGTCGCGTGCGGCGGCGCTGCCGGCCAGCGCGTCGGCGCCGAGGATCAATCCGTGCGCGCCGATGGACTGGCCCAGCACGCTCATCAGCGCGTGCCGGCGGAAGCCGAAAGGCAGCCATCGCGTGGCGTCCACCACTTCGTGCAGGGGCATGTCGCGCAGCTTGCGGGCGAGCCGCGTCACGTCGTAGACCACGTCGATCGAGCAGGCCAGGCGCTTGAGCACTGCGGTCAAGCCCAATTCGCCGGCATGGATCGTGTGCTTGCGCAGGTCGTAGGGCGTGTAGTCCTGCCAGAACCGGTGGAACTCGGGATGCACGAAGGCGACGCCGCTCACGGACAGGGCAAAGGAGCCTACGTGATGCTGGTACTGGTTCTCGGCCAGGCCGACCACGTCGAACTCGCTGAAGATGAACTCGGCCACCAGGCGGTCCAGCTCGGTGCCCTCGATGTAGAGCAGGCTGTCGTTGAAGTACAGCGCGCGCTCGGGCTTCACGCCCTGCGACAGCAGGCTCAGCGTGGCGGCGCGGTAGGCGCCGAAGTCGCGCCCGACATTGCGCCGGACCATCACCCGGTGCACCCGCTGCGAGAGCGCGCGAAGCTCCTCCGGGGGCACCTCGCCGTTGCACACGAGCACCGTGTTCACCTGGGCGCGCCGCAGCGCGTCCAGCAGCACATGCAGGTTGGCCGACTCGCCGTGGCCGGCGTACTTGACCACGATCGCATACACGTCGCCGCGCGCCGGCGCCACGACCTCGTCGGATTCGAAGCGCGGCCGGCGCTCGCGGCGCACGGCGGGCTGCTGCAGCAGCTTCGAACCTGCGGTGTAAAACCAAAGAATCGTCTGGACGATGCGGCGACGCGCGAAGGACAGGAGGGAATGGATCAATCGCATGAGGTCTCCGGACACAGTTGGTCAAAGTTGTCACTCTGGGACACACTGCGGGTCTTATACATCCTGAAACGCCTGGCGCACAGCCGTGCTTCACCCATGAATTTCCGCGACCACATCCGTTCCCACATCGCATCCGGCGAACGGGCCCTCGAGTTCGGGGCCTCCTACTCGCCGATCCTGCGCAAGTCCGCCGGCTTCAACGTGTCGGTGGTCGACCACGCGAGCGCGGACGAGCTGCGGCGCAAGTACGCGGACGATCCGAACGTGGACATCGCGATGATCGAGGAGGTGGACGCCATCGACGACGGCGCCGAGCTCGACGCGCTGCTGCCGTCCGGCGAGCGCTTCGCGCACATCGTTGCCAGCCATGTGTTCGAGCACCTGACCGACCCGATCCATTTCCTGCAGCGCTGCGAGCGCGCGCTGTCGGACACCGGCCGCCTGTACCTGCTGATCCCCGATCGCCGCTACACCTTCGACTACTTCCGCCCGGTCTCGACCGCCGGCCAGGTGCTGCAGGCCTTCGTCGACGGACGCCGCCGGCACAACGTGGGCGCGCTGTATGACCAGGCCGCCTACAGCGCCACGCGCAACGGCGCAGCGGTGTGGGGGCCAGGCTCGCCGGGCCCCTTCGGCATGGCCGGTGTCGCGCACGCGGGCTACGACAACGCATTGGGCGCCGACCCTGCCACCTACCGCGATTGCCATGCCTGGGTGTTCACGGCCTCCAGCTTCCGGCTGATCATGCAAGAGCTGCGCGAGCTCGGCCTGATCTCGCTGGGCGAGACCTTCTTCCATGACTGCCTGGGTTGCGAGTTCCTGATGGTGCTGCAGCGCGGGGCGCGCGGCAGCGGCCTGAACCGGCTGGCCCTGGCAGAACAGGCGATGCGCGAGAACCTCGAGCACGACGGCGGCGCGACCGCCCAGGCTGCCTACGAACTGCGCTCGCCACACCCGCAGAACGCGCTGGACCTGATGCGGGGCAGTTGGGTCGGCAGCCTGCCACCCGGGCTCGGCCTGAGCGCCGGCACGCGCAGCGATCTCTGGGACGACGTGCGCATGCGCTGGCTGGCCGACACGCTCGGCGGGCTGCAGGGCCGCGACGTGCTGGAGCTGGGCCCGCTGGAGGCCGCGCACACCGCAGCCCTGCTGCAGGCCGGCGCACGCTCGGTCCTCGCAATCGAGGCCAACAGGCAGGCCTTTCTCAAGTGCCTGATCGTCAAGGAACTGCGCGGCCTGCGGGATGCCGCCTTCCTGCTGGGCGACTTCATGGGCTTCTTCTCGAACGATGCGCGCCGCTGGCCCCTCATCGTCGCCAGCGGCGTGCTCTATCACATGGCCGATCCGCTTCAGCTGCTGCAGGCGCTGGCCGAACGCACCGACACCCTGTTCCTCTGGACCCACGTGATCGACGACACCGCGATGCCGCAGGGCGATGCTCGCCGCGGCCTGGTTGCCGGCGTGGAGAACATTGCCTGGCGCGGTCGCACCCTGCGCTACCACCGCCGCGTGCCCTATGGCCCGGGCCAGCAGCAGGACCCGATCTTCTGCGGTGGACTCGTCCATGCACCGGCCTGGATGGAACGCGACGCGCTGCTGCAGGTGCTGGGCGCGCTCGGCTTCGACGACCTGCGCATCGCACATGACGAACCCGACCACCCCGCCGGACCCGCACTGTCGATCCTCGCGCGGCGCAGCGCCGCGTCGCGGCTCAGTCCACCGGATAGCGGTCGTCGCTGATCTGGCGCGGATCCACCGGCCAGTCGACCGTGCTGGGCCCGGTCTTGCGGAAGAGCACGCCCGAGGCCAGCATGCCCGGCAGTTCGCGGAAGGCCGTCTCCGGCATCAGGTGCTGCGCGACGATGAACCCCGGCATGTCGTGCTGCGCCTCGACGATCTCGAAGCCGGTGGCGGCATTGAAGAGCGCCTGCCAGGCATGGCGTGAAAACCGGAAGTAGTCGCACGGCTCCTCGTGCAGGCTCCAGGTCTGCGGCGCGAGGATGGCACCGATGCCGCCGATGCGCATCACGCGGTTGATCTCCACCGCCGCCTTCCAGGGCATCATCAGATGCTCGAACACCACGTGCGACATCACCGCGTCGAAGCCTTCCGCCGGCAGGAAGCTGCTGGCCAGGTGGATGTCGCCCACCACGTCCACGTTCGGTCCCGGCACCACGTCCATGCCGGTGTAGCGCCAGCCGTCGGGCAGCCACTCGCGCCGCGTCACGCCCACCCGCGCGCGCGAGCCGACCTCCAGCAGATGCCCGGGCGGCCGCTCGCACACCATCGACTTGAAGCGATCGAACAACCCCGTGACCCGGTTCTCGCTGCCGAGGGTGCCGGGCGCTTCGATCAGGTGCTCGCCCCCGTCGCTCAGCCGGATGCGCAGGCGCGCAGACATCAACGGGCCYGGATCCTCCCCCACCACCAGCGTCTCGTCGAAGCGGCAGGCCACCGCGACACGACCGTGGCGCCCTGCCAGGTCCACGCTCGGCAACCGGATGCGCTCCAGGGCCGCGACCTGCCCGTCGCCCAGCAGCAATTCGATGGCATGCACCTCGGCGCTGCGCGAGAAGGCGTAGCCTGCCAGGCGCAACACGCCCTGAAAGTGCGAAAAGCGGTCGATACCGAAATGGAAGTCATCATTCATGGGCGCGGATGTTCGCATGGACCGCGCGCCGGGGCCACCCCGATCGCGTATGACGTCCCTGCGGGTCGGCTCGGAGTGAGCGGTCAGAGGCCGACGGCAAAATGCGGCCAATGCCGGAAGGACAGGCTGGCGGGCTGAAGTGTCCTCGCGGCGAACTCAATGCGAGGCCGAGAGTGCCTTTGAAAGGTTGCGCAACAGCGATGCACCGTCTCCCTGCCACGCGCTGCCGTGCATGCATGCGAGCGTGCGGGGCTCCTGCTTCGCGAGCTCGGTCAGCAATGCCGCAGTCTGCGGCGCATGCGCGTAGTAGTCCATCTGAAGCCGGAATGCTTCGCTGGGGCCGAGGATGTCGGTATCGATCAGCGCCCGCTCGCTGTTGCCCGGCTGCGCCAAGAGGTCGCCGCAGAAGAAGGTGTGTGTTTGCGTATCCATCATCAGCCCGCACTCCCAGCCGTGCGGAAGATGCGGCGTGTCGAACCAGCGCATCGTGTGGCTGCCGAGTGCGAGTTCTTCGCCGTCAGCGAGCGCAAGCGGCGGGCGGTCGGCCAGGTCGGTCATCGAGACCATGGCTGCAATGCTGCCGCACAAGGGAACGGCTTGCGGCGCCGCCGCCAGGAACAGGTTCAGCGCGCCGCATTCGTCCGCCTCGACATGGGACAGCCCGATGTAGCGCAGCCGCTGGACCGGCAGCACGCTGGCGACGGCTTCGCTCACCAGCGGGAAAAGCTGCCGCGGGCCGGAGTGGAACAGCAGCGGCTGGTCGTCGACCACCAGGTATTGGTTGAAGCTGAAAAGGTTGCCGTCGGGCAGCGGCACCGGGGTGTTGATGCGGAAGATGCCCGAGGCGATTTCCTGTACGTTGGTGCCGGCCTGCGGATTCGTGATCATGCGCGTCTCCTGTGTGTTGGGGAGTACCGAAGGAATGCGTCGCCAAGCCCGACACACTACGCCGATTCGGCAAGTCCGGATGGACGAATTTTCGCTTTCGGCGGAAACCGAAGGCCGTGTCCGGGGGCTCGAAGCTCTGCGGCAGAATGCGGCCACGAGCGGGCTGCCGTCGATGGCATGCCTCCTATCAAGAAAGGCGCACATGACCCGCATCATTCCAGCGCTGGTCCTGGGGATGGTCGACGAGGCCTCCAGTTCAGCTGGCTCGGATGTTTCTCCCTTTTGGCTGTCGGACAGCGAGGAAACATCAGAGGAAGGCATGTACCAGTTGGCCTCGGAACTCGACGTCGACAATCCCGACCACCTTCTCGATCAACTCCCGCCTGGCTACAGGATCGTGTACGCGATCTTCACGTGGGAGCAGAGCCGAGCAGGCGAAGGATTCAAGACGGGCACGGACAACGCGGGTCAAACGCTGGTCCATGTCGCGGCCGCGAGCTACGCCGAAGTCGGCATGTCAGAGGAAGCCACAGCGCTTCGGCACATGCTCGAACAGTACGCCAGGACGCCGCTCGACCACGCTCGAATCGAGGCAGAGTACAACGCTGTGGACAATCCCTACAAGGAAGACTGGGATCGAATTCCTCACTTGGTCAGGCATCTCTGCGAGAACGCAGACCGCTACTTCTGTATTGAGGCCTGACCCTTCTGCGCTTGCCCGTGCCCTTGATCGTGCCGATCACGATGTCGGCGCCCGCGCCGCGATGCACGCCAGCTGACGGCGTAGCGCGTATCCGGGGTCCGGGCTGACCGGTGCTTCAACTCGCGCCCTACGGCAACTCCCGTCCGCTGGCCGGGTCGGCGGTGGAGGGCAAGGCGCCGCGCAGGAGCGGCGGCGCGAGCTTGCGGTTGCCCGTGGCGGCCTGCGGCGCGGGAATGAGCCGGGTGCCTTCCATGCTGATGCTGCCGCTGCCGCGGTTGGGTGAGCTTGCGAGCGGTGCCTCGGGCAGCATGGGAGCGGCGTTCACGTTGCGCAGCATGACGTTGTCGGTGTTCGGCTGCACCTGCTGCTGCAGGCCGCGGATCTCGTCGTAGCGGTCGTAGGCGAAGGCCTCGGTCGAGGCACCGTCGCGCATCACCGCAGGGCGCAGGAACATCATGAGGTTGCTCTTGTTGCGCGTGCGGTTCTCGTTCTTGAACAGGTTGCCGAGCACCGGGATGTCGCCGGCCAGCGGCACCCTCTCGATGCTGGTGTTGTAGGTGTCCGACAGCAGGCCACCCAGCATGATGAGCCCGCCGTCCTCGACCAGCACGCTCGATTCGATGGAGCGCTTGTTGGTGGTGGGGCCGTTGGCGTTGGCCATCGTGGCCGCATCGACGTTCGAGGTCTCCTGGAAGATCGTCATCTTCACGGTGCCGTTCTCGTTGATGGTCGGGCGCACGCGCAGGGTGAGGCCCACGTCCTTGCGCTCGACGGTCGTGAACGGATTCACGCCCACCGAGCCCGAGGTGCTCGCGTACTGGCCGGTGACGAAGGGCACGTTCTGGCCGATGACGATCTTGGCTTCTTCGTTGTCCAGCGTCAGCAGGTTGGGCGTGGAGAGCACATTGGCATCGCCGTCGCTGCTGAAGAAACTGGCGATGGCGCCCAGGATGTACTGGCCGCCGATCTTGCCGGCGATGCCCAGGTTCAGTCCCGGCTGGATCGACGACGCCAGGCCGGCGGCATTCCGGGCGGCCAGCGCCTGGGTCAGCGCCAGGATGTTCGTCCCGTTGAGGCTGGAGTTGGTGCCGACGACACCGTTGCGGCCCAGCGCGCTTTGCCACTGGACGCCGAAGCTTGCGGCCTTGTTGGCGCTCACCTCGACGATCAGCGCCTCGATCATGACCTGCGCGCGCCGGCCGTCGAGCTTGTCGATCACCGCACGCATCTGCCGGTACTGCGGCTCRGGCGCCGTGATGATCAGCGAGTTGGTCGACGGATCGGCCTGGATCTGGC
>NZ_JBFUHN010000088.1:0-25205 GCF_056402375.1 Variovorax sp. P4_B10
GGCTCAGGCAGACGATGCGCATCTCGAACAGCTGCGACACGGCCTCGCGCTGGACCCAGCCTTCGACGCGCAGGGCGTCGATGCTGGCGTTGGGTGAAGCGCCCGGAACCTCGAGACGGTAGAGCCGGTTGGTCTGGCTGAGCTCGGCCCAGAGCGCGCTGCGGTCAGCGGATGGCATCGTGATTCGCGTTTGCACAGGAGCTCATGGTTTGCATCGCTGGCCGGACTTGCAGTCCGCCGCGACCTCGGCCAGCGCCGAAGGCTGCGGCGCGGGGTCGGATGTCTTGCTGCGCTTGAGCAAGGCGGTCAGCAGGTCGGTGTCGGGATCGGGCCTGCTGGGACGCGCCGCCGCATGCGTGGTGTTGTCGTTGGCGCGCCGCGGCGTCTTCGATGCGTTGGCGGCTGTCTTGACGGGCTTGCTGTTCGCCGCCTGCGCGGGCTGCTTCGACGCGACGCGCTCAGGCTTCTTTGCCGCTGCGCTTGCTTTCTCGGCGTGGGGCGACTTCGCAGGCGCCACGGCCGCGACGCGCGCCGGCTTGGCAGCGGGTGGCACGGCCATGGGCTGCGCGCCGATGGCCGCGAACGGCGTGGATGGCTGTGGAGAGGGCGTGCCGGCTTCGACGATGCGCGCGGGTGTCGGTTCAGGCGCGGCGGGTGCCGGTGCAGGTGTCTCGGGCTTCGGCGGTGCAGCAACTGCAACTGCCGGAGCGAGATTAACCGCCGCAGCGGACGCGATATTCACCGATGCATCGGCGCGCTTCGACTGCAGCTGGTAGGTCGTGGCGCCCGCAACGCCGATCAGCAGCGCTACGGTGGCCCACACGCTCGGCCTTTTGATGAAAGGCCGGGTGCCGCTATCGCGGCCGCCGAACTGTGCAAGCACGCGCGTGGATTCTCCACCGGGTGAAGCAGGCGACGTGGCCGTGGTGGGTGTGCTCGAACCGAGCAGGCTCGGCCGTCCCTTGTTGGCGTCTGGCGCGCCCATCATGGATGGGCGGTCCCGAAAGCAGGCATGTTTTTTCTCCCCGCGGCTTTATGGTGTGACCGACGCAACGTTGCAACTTGGATGCAGTTGTCGCGTGCGACTGGTTCGAATTGTCGAGCGACTCATACAATGAATTGCTCTCTTCGAACACCGTTGATCTTCTTCGCTCTCTTTTGTTATTTTGCCTTGATGGTGGCCGCGCTTGCCATCTTCTTGTTCCCTTCTTTTCGTGATCGTGTGTTGCGAGCCACGATCTCTTTGTCGACTGCAATTGCAGTCTTTTTCATCAAGATCGGCCATCGATTCGGCCTGGTGTCCGAAGCAAGTTTTCAGTTGGTGCGCGATGGCGGTTCGGGTGTGCGTACTTTCGCCGTACGTCATCGTTATCTGCTGCTGTCGGGCATGGGTCTGCTCATCGTTCCGGTGATGTTGAGCGTGGCCTTCGGAACCGGCCGCGTTCTTTTTTTCGACGACTGGGCAACGACGAGCGATCCAAAAATCGAGGCGCTTCTCAAGGGCGAGCAACTGGTGCCGCCGCCGCCATTGCCGCCCGAAGTCTTCGCGACGGCAGAGGTCGAACAGGTCCGTCCGCTCACGAAGGAAGGCAGTCGCGACTGGGCCGTGCTCGATGCGGACTTCCGCAATCGCCTGCTGCTGGTCTACAAGATCATGAAAGAGAAACATGGCTACGACCTCGCGCTGCTCGAGGGTTATCGCAGCCCCGAACGACAGGCCAAACTCGCTGCGTTGGGCAACACGGTGACGCTCGCCAAGGCGAATCAAAGCTATCATCAGTATGGACTTGCGGCAGACAACGCGTTCTTTCGCAATGGCAAGCTGGTGATCTCGGAAAGAGACCCATGGGCCATGGAGGGCTACCGTCTTTATGGCGAGGTTGCCGAGTCCGTGGGGCTTGTCTGGGGTGGTCGTTGGTCCTTCAAGGATTACGGTCACGTGGAGTACCGCAAGCCCGGTTTCAAATTGCCACGCGACTGAATGCCCACACGGCATCGGTCGCATCGACAAACCAACGAGGCAAGCAAGGGGGAGTTCGAATGGAAGAGGATCAACCCGCAGCGGACAACGATCGTCCGTGGATCGTCCTGCACGACAAGACCGACCACGGCGGCCGCGTGATCACCGCGTCCGAGAACACGAGCATCGACGAGCGCCGCGTGGCGCGCGTCGGTGACCTGGTGTCGTGTCCGCGCGTCGGCCATGGCATCAATCCGATCGTGACAGGTAGCCGCTACGTCATGCTCGACGGCCGGCCCGTTGCGCGGCACGGTGACAAGAGCAGGTGCGGCTGCACACTGCTGTCGAGCCAGATCGCCTCCGCCTCCGAATGACCAAGGCCAACCGATCGGCCGCACACACGGCATGCGGCACGGCGACCGCGTGCGCCGTCGCATGACGAAGGCATCGACGAGCTCCTGATGCTGGCGCGACTGGTCAAGCCCACCCTCATGTTCTCCGCCGTGTTCATCACGGTGTGGGTGATCGTCGTCGTCTACTGGAACTACACGGCGCGCATGCCGAGCACGAGCGACATCGCGCTCTACCTCGTCGTGCTGCCGCTGGCGCTGGTGGTGTTCTATCTCTTGCTGCGACGGATCTTCACGGGCGCGTCGCCCGCTGTTGCATTGCCTTCGGCCGCGCGCGGTGCATCCGCTGCAACCGGTGCCGCCGCATCGACCGGGGCCACTGCCGACGCGCCGCAAGAGCGCCTGCAGATGGCGGTGCTCGCATTCGGTCTTCACACGCCGCGCGGCAACGATGCCGATGCGGTGGCCACCGCCGTCGGCCAGGCGCAAGCACCCGAGTTGGTCCCCGAACTTCGTGACGGCGAAGGCTTCCCCATGCTTGCGGGCTGTGTCGCCGGCATCGATGCGAACGAACTTCGCGAGCACCTGCGCGAGTCCCTGCGGCCCGCGCCTGAAGCCTTCAATGCCGACGCGCTGACCGACGACCGTTTGCGCGCCATCCACCTGATGTCCGACGTGCTGCAGGAGCTGCTGGCCTCGGCGACCGACGCGATCCTGAATGCCGGCGATGCGCTCTCGGTGCGCGCGCCCGGGCGTTTCGTGTCGAGCGGTGCGATCGTCCCCGGCTCGGCGGCCGCGCCGCCGCAGCTGTGCATCTCGCTGCTGTTGCCGGGTGCATGGAGCGAGAGCGAGCGCGCGATCGCCACGCAATGGGTGCAGCAGCTGGCGCGCGAAGCCGATCCTTCGCAGCACTGGATCGTCGACTGCTTCAAGAGCGAGGCCGGTGTCTCCGCGATGGCGCTGCTCGACCGCATCAATCTCGCGCTCCATCGCGAGCAGCGGCCCGCGCTGTGGATGGCACTGGCCGCCGACTCCGCGATTTCGAGCGAGTGCATCGCCCGATGGGAGGCCGAGGGCCTGCTGTATTCGGCCGCGCGCCGCAATGGCCGCGTGCCCGGCGAAGCGGCCGCCGGCCTGCTGCTGGCGCGCGCCGGCGATGCGCTGTTTGCGCCGCCGAATGCCGTGCTGCTCTCGCGCAGCGCGAGCGGCCAGCGGGGCGACTCCGCCGACACCGCGCGCATGCCCGACGCCAGCCTGCTCGACCTCTTCGCCCAACGTTTGCTGGCAGCCTCGACGCTGCAACCCGACACCATCGATTGGGTCGTGAGCGATGCCGATCACCGCGCGAGCCGCGTCACCGAAGTGGCCAAGCTCGTGCAGGAGCGGCTGCCTCACGTGCCGTTCGAAAACAACCTTTCCGTCTGCGCCAGCCTGGGCCATCTCGGGGCTGCGGCCGACATGACCGCCGTGGCGCTCGCATGCCACCTTGCAGCACGGGATTCACGTCACGTGCTCGCGCTTTCCGTGCAGGACGCGCGCGCCCGGACGGCCATGCTGGCCGGCCCGGCGAGCCCTGTGCCACAAGCTACTTAAACCGGACCGATTCCAGAAACATCTATGCGGCGATTCTTCAGTTTCCTGGCCGATCCACGCACCCTGTCGGTGATCGGCGCCGTCGCGCTCGGCGCATTCCTGCTGATCGGCGCGCGGACGCTCGAGATCGGCGCGATCTGGGCCGTCGCGATCTTCGCGGTGCTGTTGCTCCTGTGGCTGCTCGTCTGGTTCATCCGGCGCATGCGCACCCGCTCGGCCAACCGCAAGCTCGGCGACATGCTCGAGGACCAGGCCGATGCGGCCGTGCGCGACAGCGATCCCGAGCGCAAGGCCGAGATCGACGAACTGCGCGGACGCATGGTCGAGGCCGTCAAGACCATCAAGACCTCGAAGATCGGGCAGATGTCGGGCAGCGAGGCGCTGTACGAGCTGCCCTGGTACATGGTCATCGGCAATCCGGCGGCGGGCAAGAGCAGCGCCATCCTGAATTCCGGTCTGCAGTTTCCGTTTGCCGACAAGGGCAACGCGGTGATCCAGGGCATCGGCGGCACGCGCAACTGCGACTGGTTCTTCACCACCGAAGGCATCGTGCTCGACACCGCAGGCCGTTACTCGATCCACCAGGAAGACCGCAAGGAGTGGTTCGGCTTTCTCGACCTGCTCAAGAAGTACCGGCCGAAGGCGCCGATCAACGGGATCATCATCACGGCGAGCATCCCCGAGCTGATCGGCAGCCGGCCCGACTTCGCCATCCAGCTCGCGAAGAACCTGCGCCAGCGCATGCAGGAGCTGACCGAGCGGCTCGAGGTGTTTGCGCCGGTCTACGTGATGTTCACCAAGGCCGACCTGATCACCGGCTTCGCGGAGTTCTTCGGCGACAGCGACAAGATGGAGCGCGACCGCGTGTGGGGCGCCTCGCTGCCCTACGACGGCGACGAGAAGCAGGATGCCGTGGCCCTGTTCGACAAGCGCTTCGACGAGCTCTACCTGGGCCTGAAGGAAATCAGCGTCTCGCATTTCGCGACCCACCGCAGCAGCGACCCGTCGCCCGAGCTGTTGATCTTTCCGCTCGAGTTCGCGGCCATCAAGCCCGCGCTGCGCGCCTTCCTGGCCACGTTGTTCGAGAGCAACCCGTTCCAGCACAAGCCGGTGTTCCGCGGCTTCTACTTCACCAGCGCGCTGCAGGAAGGCACGATGCGCAGCCTGTCGACCGAGCGCATCGCGAAGCGCTTCGGGCTGACGCTGAACAACGCGGCCACCAAGTCGAAGGAAATCTATTCGCAGAACGGGTTCTTCCTGCGCGACCTGTTCTCCAAGGTGATCTTCGCCGACAAGAAGACCGTGCGGCAGTTCTCCAGCCCGGTCAAGGCGCGGCTGCGCTACGTGAGCTTCTTCGCCTTCGTCACCGTGCTGGGGCTGCTGCTCGGCGGGTGGACCTGGTCGTATCTCGGCAACCGGCAGCTGGTGGAGAACGTGCAGGCCGACCTCGACAAGGTGGTCAAGCTGCAGGCCAGCGACAACGGGCTGCGCACGCGCTTCGAGGCGCTCGGCATCCTGCAGGACCGCATCGAGCAGCTGGAGAAGTTCCGCAACGACCGGCCGCTGTCGCTGTCGCTCGGCCTCTACCAGGGCAACCAGCTGGAAGACAAGCTCGTGGCCGAGTACTACGGCGGCGTCAAGCAGCTGATGCTGGCGCCCGTATCCGACAACCTGCAGGCCTTCCTGCGCGAGGTCAACGCGCATCCGGAGCGCCTGAAGCGCGCCGACGCGGCGGGCAACCCTGCCGCGCCGGTCGCGGTCTCGACCACTGCGCCGGCAACGCCGCCGGTCGCGGAGGGCGGCGGCCTGTATGCGGGCTCGTCGCCGGCCGATGTGCAGGATGCCTACAACGCGCTCAAGACCTACCTCATGCTGTCCGACAAGCGGCAGGTGGAGACCGCGCACCTGACCGACCAGATCTCGCGCTTCTGGCGCGGCTGGCTCGAGAGCAACCGCGGCGACATGCCGCGCGCGGCGGTCATCCGCGATGCCGAGCGCATGATCACCTTCTACCTGCGCCGCGTGGGCGACGACAACTGGCCCGCGCTGGCGGACACCAACCTCGCGCTGGTCGAGCAGACGCGCGACAACCTGCGCCGCGTGGTGCGCGGCATGCCGGCGCGCGAACGGGTCTACGCCGAAATCAAGGCGCGTGCCTCGACGCGCTTTGCGCCGATGACGGTGGCGCGCATCCTCGGCGCGACCGCCGGTGGCGCCGAGAGCGAAGGCACCATTGCCGGCAGCATCGCCATCTCCGGCGCGTTCACGCGCGAGGCCTGGCAGCAGTACGTGGACGATGCGATCCGCGATGCCGCCAACAAGGAAACCTCGAGCAAGGACTGGGTGCTCAACGTCGCGGGCAACGACGACCTGACGCTCGAAGGCAGCCCCGAGCAGATCCGCAAGACGCTGGCCACCATGTACAAGCTGGAATACGCCAAGGAGTGGCAGCGTTTCCTGCAGGGCATCGCGGTCAAGGACATGGGCAGCTTCGAGCAGGCGGTGGTGGCAATGAACCTGCTGGGCGATCCGCAGAACTCGCCGATCCGCAAGGTCTTCGACACGGTCTACGACCAGACCTCCTGGGACAACCCCTCGCTGGTCAACGCCGGCTTGCAGCAGGCGCGCACCGGGGCGCTCAACTGGTTCAAGAACCTCTTCAGCCGCGCCACGCCGTCGCAGGTCAACGTGAACATCGACGCCAGCGGCAACCGCACCGAGATCCCGATGGGACCGATCGGCAGGGAGTTCGCGGGCGTGGCGCGCCTGGTGGTCGAGCGCGACAACACCTCGCTGCTGCGCGGCTATCTCGGCACGCTGTCGAAGCTGCGCGGGCGCTTCAACCAGATCAAGAACCAGGGCGACCCCGGACCGGGTGCGCGCCAGCTCATGCAGCAGACGCTGGAGGGCAACGGCTCCGAACTGGCCGACGCGCTGAAGTACGTCGACGAGCAGATGCTCACGGGCATGGACGCCTCGCAGCGCCAGGCCCTGCGGCCGCTGCTGGTGCGGCCGCTGCTGCAGGCCTATGCGGTGACGATCCAGCCGACGGCGGTGGAGGTCAACAAGATCTGGAGCGCGCAGGTGCACCAGCCGTTCCAGCAATCGCTCGCGACCAAGTACCCGTTCGCCGCGGGCGCGAAGATCGAGGCCTCGCCGGCGGAAATCGCGCAGTTCTTCGGACCCGAAGGCGCCATCGGCAAGTTCGTGACGACGACCCTGGGCTCGCTGGTCATCCGCCGCGGCGACCTGCTGTCGCCGCGCGCCTGGGGCGACCAAGGCCTCACGCTGAGCCCCGATTTCGTGAACGGCTTTGCGCAATGGGTGGCGCCGCTCTCGGGCGCCGCTGCCAACGGAGGCGGCGGCAGCGCGCAGCCGCAGACGCTGTTCCAGATCCTGCCGCAGCCCGTGTCGGGCCTGACGGAATACATGGTGGAAATCGACGGCCAGCAGCTGCGCTACCGCAACACGCCGCCGCAATGGTCCAACTTCGTCTGGCCCAACGCGCAGGGCACGCCGGGCGCACGGATCACCGCCGTGACCTTCGATGGACGCACCGTCGAGCTCATCAACGAGCCGGGCAACTTCGGGCTGGAGCGCCTGCTCAGCACGGCCCAGCGCACGCGACTGCCCGACGGCAGCTTCGAGCTCACCTGGGCGCGCGACAACGCGAGCGTGAGCGTCAAGCTGCGCGTGATCCAGAACACGCAGTCGGGCGCCTCGGGCAGCGATTCGCCGCAAGGCAAGGGCCTGCGCGGCACCGTGCTGCCTTCGTCGGTCGCGGAGATCGGCGGTCCCGCGCAAGCACGCGCAGCGGCGGCGGCATCGGGAGCTGGCAAATGAGCGGATTGCAGACACAACAGCTGTGCTACTTCGGCAAGTTGCCCAGCCGCGGCGACTTCGTGAAGGGGCTCTACAACCCGCAGCTCATCAAGGTGTTCGACAACTGGCTGTCGCAGACCATGGAGACGCTGTCGGAAGACCCGCGCTGGAAAATCATCTACGACAACGCGGCGCCGATGCATTTCGTCTGCCTCGGCTCGCGCAGCCGCGTGGCCATTGCGGGGCACATCAAGGCGAGCCGCGACGAGTCGTCGCGCCGCTATCCGTTCCTCGCGGCCACCTCGCTCGAGATCGACGAGGCGCTCGACTTCATGCGCGGTGCGCCGATGCTGATCGGCCCCTACTGGGACCGCATGGCGGTGCAGGTCGATGCGCTGGCGGCCGGCACCGACCTCGACAGCGAACTGAAGCGGTTCGAAGCCATCGATCCGGCCATCGAGACCGGGTTCAAGAAGTCGGCATCGCGCGCCACCTATGCGGCCTTCACCCGCGACACGAGCCTGCTGCGCATCGAGCAGATGCTGAATTTCGACGGCCACAAGGTGTCGCTGCGACGTGCCATCCTGGCACTCGGACTGCTGCTGCAGCCGGTGATGGCCAGTGCGGTGTCGCACCTGGAGAAGGGGCTCACGCTGCCGCTGCCGCGCGACCCGGTCGACCGCTCGCTGATCGCCACTTTCTGGCTCGAGCTGGTGTCGCAGTTCCTCGCCAAGGCCGACTTCGAGCTGGTGCTGCTGGCCACGGAGATCGACGGCCGTTCGCGCCTCGTGATCGGCTTCAACGGCCTGTCGCCGCGCAGCCTGCAGAGCGTGCTGCATCCGCAGGTCTACACCGAGCACAACATCGACATCGACAACCCGGAATGGGTCGAAGACACCATCCACAGCAACTATGCGATGTTCAAGCTGGTGAGCTACCTCGACCAGCCGCAGCTGCCGCTCGACATCGTGCTTTCCGCCTTTCGCGAAGTCTTCATCGGGGAATGACACGGTCATGAATTGTTCTTTGCGCGTTCTGTCTTTGGCCCTCGGACTTGTGCTCGTTCCGGCGGCGCAGGCCCAGCAGACGACCGGCGCCGCCAGCGCCCACGTCGAAACCACGGGCGCGGCCGCCGGCAAGGGCGAACAGGTCGTGGCCGGCGGGCAGGTGCCCGACGAGGCCACGCGCGTCGCGGTCATCGAGGCGCTGCGCCGCATCTACGGACCCGGCAGCGTGATCGACAAGATCGAGGTGGTGAACACCGTCAGCATGCCGGCCAACTGGGCCGCCAACGTGCAGCGGCTGATCACGCCCTCGCTCAAGGAAATCCATCGCGGCCAGTTCCAGATCGAGGGCACGCAGATGGCGCTGAGCGGCGAGGTCGGCAACGAGGCGCTGCGCCAGAAGATCGTGAGCGACATGGCGAACGCGCTCAACCCGACCTACACCATCAAGAACAGCCTGCGCGTGCCCGCGTCGGAGCAGATCACGGTCGACCAGGCGCTGGCCAACCGGACCATCGAGTTCGAACTGGGCAGCGCCACACTGACGCGCAAGGGCCGCGACATCCTCGACGAGATGGCGCCGATCCTGCAGAAGCTCACCAACAAGTCGGTGGCGGTCGTCGGCCATACCGACAACGCTGGCAGCCGGGCCTCGAACCTGGCGTTGAGCCAGTCGCGCGCCGAGGCGGTCAAGGGCTACCTGGTGGGCAAGGGCATCGACCCGATGAACCTCACGACCTCGGGCGTCGGCCCTGACCAGCCGCTGGCAAGCAACGCAACCGACGAAGGCCGCTCGCGCAACCGGCGCATCGAGTTCCGGGTCGGACGCACCTGAACGAGGGCGCGTCCGTTTCGTTCGTGGCCTGCTGCGTGCGCAGGCTGCTCAGCGCGACGCGTCGTCGTTCTTCGGCAGGTCGAGCAGGTCCACCAGCTGGGCCAGTTCCTGCTCATTCTTGATCACGTTGCGCAGCCAGGCGTGCAGCGGCATGTCGGCCCAGCGCGCGGCCTTGTTCGCCATGTAGGCGGCGGGGCTCGACGGCTCTGTCTTCTCGAAGTACGCCGCCACTTCCTTGAGCTGCGCGATGGCCTGCGCGCGGCTGTGGATGCCGGGCGGCAGGGCAGCCACCGCTGTGTGCGGATGCGGCACCACGGCGTCGAGCACCGGCTCGATGCGCGAGGGAGCAGGCGTGCCGGCGGCCGGTGCGGCGGCGGGGGCCGCGGGCGCACCGCTGTCCATCGGCACTCCGGCCTCGCGTGCAAAGCGCTCGACCGTCTGGCGGATGGCCGCGGCCGCATCCTTCGCGGCCCGGAAGCTCGGGCCGTTCGAGGCGGTCCGTTCGTCGAACACGGTTTCGAACGCGGCCAGCGCCTGCTCGCAGGCGTGCAGGTCGCGGTGCGTCTTCTGCAGGAACTTCGCCGGCGTGGCGCGGCGGATGCGGTCGAATTGCTCGACCGTTACCTTGTTGCGCTGCAGTTCGTCGGCCTGCGCCGGCGTGCGGCGGATGCTCTGGTCGAGCGCCAGCGCGGTCTCCCAGACCAGAGCGCCGTAGCCGGTGTTGGCATCGCTCACGATGGGTGCGCGCTGCAGCAGCTCGACCGAGCGCGCGATCAGCCAGGCGACATTGCCGACCCGCATCTCGATGTCGCCGCCGTCGGGCAGCGGGTGCAGTTCGTTCCAGTGGTGCTGGCACAGGCCCGTGAGCAGGCGGTAGCCGTCGGCGAGACCCTCGAAGCCGCGCTGGCTGGCCAGGGCGTCGGTGAGCCACACCGCGAGCCGCAGGTCCTTGGTCGATTCGCGCAGCAGCTTCTCGCACTCGGAGATCACGAAGGGCCAGTTGGCCTCCTTCAGCTCGATGACCCACTCGCCCTGCTCGAGCGATGGGTCGTCGTGCTTGCGCGCCTCCTGGATGGCATCGAATTGCCGCGAGAACAGCATGTCCTCGCCGCAGGGCGAGGTCTCCGAGATCGGGGCCAGCAGGGCCGGGAGGTCGAGCCGTGTCGTCATGGCAGTGAGATGGTCAGGTTGGCCTGCCGCGGGCCGAGCTTCACGATGTCCTGGTAGCTCGCGAGCGTGGTCTGCGTGGTGCCGCCAAGATGGGCCGACAGGCCGATGAACCCGAGCAGCCCGATCAGGGCGAACAGCGCGGCCACCACCCACTGCGGGGCCTCGCGCTTGAGCGAGTGCGAAATCAGGTCGGGCAGCGGCCAGTGCGGTGCGAACGGCGTGCGCTTGCCGCGCGCGTTGGCAATCTCGTCGCCCACGCGCGCGGTGAGGTACGACAGCTTCTCGGTGCCGTCGATGGTGTACTTGCCCTGGAAGCCCAGCAGCAGGCACATGTAGAACACCTCGAGCGTCTGGATGCGCGCGGCGCCGTGGGCCCGCTCGGTCTCGAGCATCTTGAAGAAGTTCTCGCCGGCCAGCTGGTCGCCGAACAGCGTGAGCTGCAGCGGCCTGCGCTCCCATTCGGAGCGGATGGCGAACTCGGGCGACGCGAGCACGAACTCGTCGATGGTCGCGCAGAAGGCGTACTTGGCCGCGTGGATCTGCTCGGCCGTCACGTTGAGCTTGCGCGCGTTGCGCTCGAACTCGGCCATGTAGTTGCGGATGCCGGCGAGGAACTGCTCGGTGGTGGCGGGCTGCTGCTTCTTCTTCAGCAGGAACAGCATCACGAAGCCGTCGTACAGCAGGTCGAGCAGGCTCGAATCGGCGTCGGGGGCGGCGCCTGCGGGCGTGAACGACGCGGCGGGCGCGTCTGCGCCCAGCAGGGAAGGGGCCTTGTTGATGGTGGTGTTCATTGCGATCAGGCGATCAGCCGGTCACGGCAATCAGTTCGAGCTGCATGTCGGGGATGCCGGCCGGCGCATAGATGGTGACGCTCTGCGCCTGCAGCATGCGGTCGTACAGCTGGCTCTTGCTGTCGATGGAGAAATAACAGGCGCCCGCACGGATCGGGATGGCCGGCGGCACCTGCGGTGCGTAGACGATGCGCACGCCCGGCATGGCCGACAGCACCAGCTTGTCGACGTCTTCGGGTGCGCCGATCTTGAAGCGCTGCGGCACCGCCTCGGCCAGCTCGGCGGCCGGCATGCTGGCGGTGACCGCCATGTAGAACACGGTCTTGTCGTCGATCTTTCCGGAGTCGAGGCGCCCGAGGTAGAAGGCATTGCGCGTCTCGGTCAGCGCGATCGCGAAGTAGCGCGTCGAGATCACGGTGTCGAGCAGGTCGCGCACGATGCGGTCGAGTTCGGCGAAGGCGGGGCCCGGCTTCTCGTGGTCGTACACCGGCAGGTCGTTCAGCGAATAGGTCTTGGCGAAGGTCATCAGCGCGCCGGCCAGGCTCAGCAGTTCCTGGAACAGCCGCTCCGGATGCAGCGACGGGTGATGGAACAGGTGCGAGAGCGAGGCGAAGGCCGCGTTGGCGGTGTGCAGCAGCCAGAACGATGCGATGTCGCCGGAGCGGAACTCGATGATGTTCTTGCTCGGTTCGCGGTGGATGCCGTAGAGCGAGTTGACCTTGGCCTGCAGCACGTCGAGCAGGCGGCGCAGCTGCTGGAAGATGGTGGCCGAGGCGTCGATGCAGGTGCACGGCGGCACGAAGCTGCGGTCGATCTCGAAGCCGCCCGCGGCGGTGCGCCGGATGCGGATCACGGGGATCGACACGAACTGCTCGCGCGGCTCGGTGTCGGCGAGCAGCTTCACGCTCTTGCGCAGGAACACCACCTCGGCGCTCACGGCGTTGGTGTACAGGTCGAGCGATTGCGTCGCGTCGCTGGTGTAGCGCGCGGCGAAGCCTTCCTCGCTGGGGTCGCTGTAGTTCTTGCCAAGCTCCTTGACCGGGTGCAGCACCAGGTAGAAGGTGATCTCGTTCTGGCCCGGGTTGAGCGTGTCGAGGGCAATGGGTGGCGGCAGCGCGTCGGCCTGCGGTGCCGAGTAGGGTTCGCCGTCGGGAAAGACCAGCGACAGCTGCGAGGCCCGGAGCATGCCGCTGGCGAGCGCGTCCAGGTCGAAGCTGATGGAGCGGACGCCCCAGAAGTACGGATGCAGCGTCTGCGCCGTGGCGCGCAGGCGCGCCTCGTGGTACGCATCCTGACGCTGGAAATGCTGGGGGCGTAGAAACAAGCCCTCTCCCCAGAGGACCTTGGCGGCATAGCTCACGTCGGATCAACTCCCCTAAATTTTTCGGCAGTATCGCACCGTAGTTTGCTGACGGACAAGGCCGTCAGGCGGGCGACGGCCGGCAGTTCACCGGCCCCAGAAGGTTGAGTGCACCCGCGGGCGCTGCGCCTTGCGCATTCTGCTGGCCGACCACCGCGCCTTGCGTCACCGTCAGCGCGCAGGCATGCGCGCCCATCACGATGCCGGTCTTCTCGGCCTCCACGGCGTTGAAGGCGAAGCGCCAGCGCTGGGCGTCGGGCGAGTGGAACAGCACCACGACGCCCACTGCGTTGGCCGTGCGCGGCACGGTCTCGGTCCAGGTGTATTGCTGGTCGGGAATCAGCGTGATCTCGCGGCTCTCGACGAGGTCGTCGCCGAGCTGCGTCTTGTCTCTTCCCGGCGTGACGAAGGCGTCGAACGAGGACTGGTAGAAGCCCGTCGTTTCCTTGAGCTTGTAGATGCGCACCACCACGGCAAGCGGCCGGTTGCGGCCGTCGGCGTTGAGGTTCTTGCCCGCCGCGATCGACATCGACACCTTGCGCGGCGGCTTCTGCGACTCGGGCAGTTCGGGCTTCTTCAGGCCGCTCGCCTCGAGGGCGATGTTGGCGATCGTGAGGGCTGGAGAGCTGCATCCGCCGAGCATCAACGCCATCAGCAGCGCGCTCATCGTGATTGGTGTTTTCATTGAACGACAGATGGAACTGAATTCAAACGGCTGTCTCATTGGGCTTGAATAATTAGCCGCGTGATTTGAGGATTAAGTAGTTTGCATTACGTATCTTCATTTAATCAACGTAAGCGAATATGTAGTATCGTGTATTGTCATTGGTCGCAACTTAATGAATGATTGCGGCCTGCCAAAAAAAAGTCAGATCCAAGCGGAGGGATTGTGTTGATTCGAAAGTACATGACTTGCACGATGATTGCCGGGGCCATTGCAGCCACCAGCTTTCTGTCGGGTTGCACCACCACACCAGACGCCGCGGTGGCTCAGTCCACCGAGGCCTTCAACAAGAGCCTGGCAGAGGCCGATGCCGCCGCTGCCGCAGCCACCGGCGACAAGTCCGCCGCCATCCGCCAGTACCAGAAGATCGCCACGGACAACCCGAGCCGCGGCGAGCCGTGGTCGCGGATCGCGCAGATCTACTTCAACGAAGGCCGCTACAGCCTGGCCATCTCGGCGGCCGAGGAAACGCTGCGGCGCGACCCCGCAAGCCGCCAGGCCAAGAGCATCACCGCCGTGGGCGGCCTGCGGCTGGCGGCCCGTTCCATCGAGGACCTGGGCAAGGACAGCACCCTGAGCGGCGATGCCAACGCCGACGCCTACCGGCTTGCCGCGCTGCTGCGTGAAACCCTGGGCCTCTCGGTGCTGGTGCCGGCCGGCGCGGACGCCAAGTCGCCCCCGCGCCGCCCCACGGCCGCCAGCCCTGCGGCCGCGCCTTCTCCCTCGACCGCTTCGCAGCCCACCCCGGTCGCCGCGGTGCGCCCGCCACCGGCGGCGCGTCCGGCGCCCGCACCGGCCGCTGCGCCAGCCCCGCGCGCGGGTGGGTCCGCCAATCCATTCGACGCGCTCAAGTAGTCTTTTCGGCGTTCCGAATTGGTTAATTAAACCAAAGTATCAATTTAATTGCGTGCCGTCTCGCAATAAGACGCACAAAGTAGTAATTCGTCTCGCAGTCCTATTGGGAAGGTATTGAAGCTTATGGCGACAAAAAGACAGAGCGTGCAAAAGCGCCTCCAGAAAGTGCGCCCGCCGCGCGTGCAACTCACTTATGACGTCGAACTCGGCGACGCCATCGAGAAAAAGGAATTACCGTTCGTCGTCGGCGTGGTCGCCGACCTGGCGGGCCAGTCCGAGCTGGAGCAGCCCAAGCTCAAGGACCGCAAGTTCGTCAATGTCGACCGCGACAACCTCGACGACGTCATGAAGGGCCTGGCCCCGCGCGCGGCCTACCAGGTGGAGAACAAGCTCGACGAACGTGGAGGCACCTTCGCCGTCGACCTCACCTTCAACTCGATGGACGCTTTCTCGCCCGAGGCCGTGGTCGACCAGATCGAGCCGCTCAAGCGCCTGCTCGACGCGCGCACCAAGCTGGCCGACCTGCGCAACAAGATGGCCGGCAACAGCAAGCTCGAAGACCTGCTGGCCGACGTGCTGAACAACACCGAGCAACTCCAGCGCCTGGGGCAGGGCGCCGGCAAGAAGGACGAAAGCTGAACATGACTGCGCAAGCACTATCGGCATCGAGCGGTGCCGTCTCGTCCGAGGCGTCGGTCGACCTGCTCGACCAGATCGTCGAGAAGAGCAAGGTCGCCAAGTCCGACGCGGAGCACACACGCGCCAAGGACCTCATCGGCGAGCTGGTCAGCCAGGTGCTCGAGGGCTCGGTGATCGTTTCCGACAACGTCTCGGCCATGATCGACGCCCGCGTGGCAGACCTCGACGCGCTCATCTCCGCGCAGCTCAGCGCCGTGATGCACGCTCCGGAGTTCCAGAAGCTCGAGAGCACATGGCGCGGCCTCGAATACCTCGTGAAGGAAACGCCGACCGGCACGATGCTCAAGATCAAGGTCATCAACGCCACCAAGCGCGACCTGATCCGCGACTTCAAGGCCGCCGTCGAGTTCGACCAGAGCGCGATGTTCAAGAAGGTCTACGAAGAAGAGTTCGGCACCTTCGGCGGTGCGCCGTTCGGCGCGCTGGTCGGCGACTTCGCCGTCACCCGCCAGCCGGAAGACATGTACTTCCTCGACCAGATGGCGCACGTGGCCGCCGCGGCCCACGCGCCCTTCATCGGCGCTGCGTCGCCCGAACTGCTGGGCCTGGAGAGTTTCGACGACCTCGGCAAGCCGCGCGACATGGCCAAGGTGTTCGACACCGTCGAGTACGCCAAGTGGAAGTCGTTCCGCGATTCGGAAGACTCGCGCTACGTGGGCCTGACGCTGCCGCGTTTCCTCGGCCGCCTGCCGTATCACCCGCGCGAAGGCACGGTGGTCGACAGCTTCAACTTCGTGGAAGACGTCGACGGCACCGACCACTCCAAGTACCTCTGGTGCAACGCCGCCTGGGCCTTCGCCACGCGCCTGACGGCCGCGTTCGACGACTTCGGCTGGTGCGCGGCCATCCGCGGCGTGGAAGGCGGCGGTCTGGTCGAAGACCTGCCCACGCACACCTTCAAGACCGACGAAGGCGAGATCGCCCTCAAGTGCCCGACGGAGATCGCCATCACCGACCGGCGCGAGAAGGAGCTGAGCGACCTCGGCTTCATTCCGCTCGTGCACTGCAAGAACTCCGACTACGCCGCCTTCTTCGGCGCGCAGTCGCTGCAGAAGCCCAAGAAGTACAACACCGACAGCGCCAACGCCAACGCGGTGCTCTCGGCGCAGCTGCAGTACATCTTCTCTGTGTCCCGTATCGCGCACTACCTCAAGGCCATGATGCGCGACAAGATCGGCAGCTTTGCCTCGGCACACAACGTCGAACAGTTCCTCAACCGCTGGATCGCGCAGTACGTGCTGCTCGACGACAACGCGACGCAGGAACAGAAAGCGCAATTCCCCTTGCGGGAAGCGGCCATCCAGGTGGGCGAAGTGCCTGGCCGGCCCGGCGTGTACCGCGCGGTCGCTTTCCTGCGGCCGCACTTTCAACTGGATGAGCTGTCGATTTCACTGCGCTTGGTCGCCGATCTGCCGAAGTCAGTGAATAAGTAAGAAGAGGCGGATCGGAAGCGCGGCCGAGGGGCCGTGCATCAACACGTTAACTGTCAGTCAATCAATCAAGAAGGGGAAGAGAAACATGAAAGATATCTACGTCAAGTTCGGTAGCCCGGCCATCAACGGCGAGTCGCAGGACAAGGACCACAAGGACTGGGTCGAAGTCAGCTCCTGGCAGCACAGCATCGTGCAGCCGCGATCGGCCACCGCGTCGACCGCCGGCGGCCACACTGCCGAGCGCTGCGAGCACGGCGAAATGATCTTCACCAAGGACATGGACGTGGTCAGCCCGCTGCTGTATCAGCATGCTTCGGGCGGCACCACTTTCGACGAGGTGACGGTGCAGTTTTACCGCGCCGACGGTGAAGGCAAGCGCGTTCAGTACATGGAGATCAAGCTCAAGTACGTGCTGATCGCCAGTGTGAACCCGAAGGTCGTGAGCACCGACGTGGCCAGCGTGCCGAGCGAGACCTTCTCGCTGAAGTACGCCGCCGTGCAGTGGAAGTACACGCAGCAGAAGATCGGCGGCAACCAGGGCGGCAATTCGCAAGGCGCCTGGAGCCTGACCAAGAACGACAAGACCTACTCGGTCTGACGCCAGTCGGGCGATGTAGACCGCGGCGCAGGCCGCGGTTTCTTTTTGGCGCCGCGCCCACGCGCGGCGCCTTGCCCGATGTCCGACGCACGAGGGAGACCCATGACAGGATTCGAACCGGGCTTGCTCGACAAACTGTTCGATGACGACTGGCGCGGGCCGGCTTCGCCGGTGCTCCGGCATCTCTCGCTCGAAGAAGTCAAGAACATGGTCGCGCGCGACCTTGAATCCCTGCTCAACACCCGCATGGTCTTCAGCGACGCGAAGCTCGAGGCTTTTCCCGAGTGCCGGCGTTCCGTCATGACCTACGGCCTGAGCGATTTCTCGGGCCTGAGCCTCGCGAGCCACTACGACCGCTCGTTCATCTGCCGCTCGCTGGAGCAGGCCATTGCCCGCCACGAGTCGCGGCTGCGCGACGTCGTGGTGTCGCTCGAGGTCGACGGCCAGACCAGCACCAACATGCTCTATTTCGGAATCACCGCCCTGCTCGTGCTGCCTGAGCTCGCCGAGCCGGTGAACTTCGACGCCATGCTGCAGCCCACGACGCTGCAGTATTCGATCACGCGCGGCACCGGCAAGAGCCGCGCCGCCTAGGACACCATGGACGAGTTGCTGCCCTTCTACGAGCGAGAGCTGGCCTTCCTGCGCAGCTATTCGCAGGAGTTCGCCAAGGGCTATCCGAAGATCGCGGCGCGCCTCGCCATTTCCGCCGACAGCAGCGAAGACCCGCATGTCGAGCGCATGATCCAGTCGTTCGCGCTCTTGACCGCCCGCATCAGCAAGAAGCTCGACGACGACTACCCCGAGCTGACCGAGGCGCTGCTCGAGGTGCTCTATCCGCACTACCTGCGCCCCTTTCCCTCCTGCTCGATCGCGCAGTTCGACGCCGGCGGCGCGGCACTCGCGAAGCTGAGCAAGCCCATCACCATCGCGCGCGGCACCGAGCTCACCTCGCAGCCGGTGCGCGGCGGCGCCTGCCGCTTCCGCAGTGTCTACGACGTGACGCTGGCGGCGGTGCAGGTGTCCAATGTGGTGTTCCATTCGGTGGTCAATGCACCCGCGCATGCCTCGCTGCCGCGCAACGCCACGGGTTGCCTGTCGATCACGCTCGAGGCGACCGGCGAGCAGAAGTCGCTCGGCACGCTGGCGCTGACCATGGCGCGCCTGCGCACCTTCATCGACGCCGAGCCCTCGCTCGCCACGGCACTGGCCGATGCAATTTTTCTGAAGACGGCGGCCGTATTCGTGGAGCCCGAGCGCAGCGGCAAATGGACCCTGGTGCAGGGCGAGGCGCTGCACCCCGTCGGCTTCGACGAGGCCGATGCGCTCATCGAACTGCCGCCGCGCTCGCATCCGGCGTACCGCCTGCTGAGCGAGTACTTCGCGTTCCCCGAGAAGTTCAACTTCGTCGACATCGACCTGGCGAATGCGCTGCGCCACATCGGCTCGTGCCGCTCGATCACGCTGCATCTCGTGATGACCGGCGTGCGCGCCGATTCGCCTGCCGCGCGGCTTCTCGAAGGCGTCTCCAGCCGCAACCTGCGGCTGGGCTGCACGCCCGTCATCAATCTCTTCAAGCAGCGCAGCGACCCGATCCGGGTCACGCATGCCGCCGCGGCCTACCCGGTGGTGGCCGATGCGCGCCGGGCCTTCGGCTTCGAGGTCTACAGCATCGACTCAGTCAAGCTCGTCAAGCAGACCGCCGAGGGCGACGCCTACATCGAGTTCCGGCCCTTCTATTCGCTGCATCACGGCGAGCATCCGAAGGGCGCCGAGCACTACTGGTTCGCGCGGCGCAACGAGCTGGTGGCGCAGCGCAGCCCGGGCTACGAGACCGAGCTGTCCATCGTCGACATCGACTTCCAGCCCTCGCTGCCGCAGACCGAGACGCTGAGCATCGACCTCACCTGCACCAACCGCGACCTGCCGCATTCGCTGGCCTTCGGCCTGCCGGGCGGCGACCTGTTCATCGAGGGCAACTCGGTCGCACGCTCGATCCGCATGCTGCGCCGCCCGACGCAGACACTGCGCATGCCGCGCGGCAAGGGCGTGCAGTGGCGGCTCGTTTCGCACCTGTCGCTCAACCACCTGTCGCTGGCCAACAGCGGGCTGCCGGCACTGAAAGAGATGCTGCGGCTCTACGACCTCGGCCGCTCGGCCGTGTCGGCGCGGCAGATCGAGGCCATCACCGCGATCGACCAGCAAGCCACCACGCAGTGGCTGCCGGGCAAGCCCTTCGCCACCTTCGTGCGCGGCATCGAGCTGCGGCTGACGGTGGACGAGGCCGGCTTCGTGGGCAGCAGCCTGCAGGCCTTCGCCCGCGTGATGGACCATTTCTTCGGACTCTATGTGCACCTGAACAGCTTCACCCAGCTGGTGATCGTTTCGGCGCGCGACAAGGAGGAGCTGGTGCGATGCAAACCCCGCAGCGGCGAATCGATCCTGCTGTAGCCGACCGGCTGCTGCGCGAACCCTACCGCTTCGAGTTCTTCCAGGCGGTGAGGCTGCTCGAGCTCGTGCTGCTGCGGCGCCAGGAGCGCGACGTGCACCAGCGCCTGGTGCCCGGCGAACGCATGGTGCCGCGCTGGATCCGCTTTCGCAGCTCCATGAGCCTGAACTTCCCGCCCAGCGAGATCGAGGCGCTGGCGGTGCGCGACGCGGTGGGCCAGCTGGTGTCGAGCGCCGAGCTGTGCGAGCCCACAGTGCCCAGCGAGGACGGCCACGGACTCGGCCGCATCGATCTCACGCCCGCCTCCTTCGGCATGCTGGGTGTTTCGGGCGCCTTGCCGATCGTCTACACCGAGATGCTGATGCGCCGCGAACAGCATCTGCGCGACAGTTCGGCGCGCGCGTTTCTCGATGTGTTCACCAATCGCGCCACCGCGCTTTTCTATGCGGCCTGGCGCAAGTACCGCCTGCCGCTGCACTACGAACACGAGCGCAGCCGCGCCTACCTGCCGGTGCTGCTGTCGATGGCCGGACTGGAGCACACGGCCCAGCGCGATCCGCTGACCGACGGCACGGGCACGGTGTTCGACGAAACCGTGGCCGGCTACGCGGCCGCCGTGCGGCACCGGCCGATGTCGGCCGCCTACCTGCAGCGCGTGCTGTCCGACTATTTCCGCAGCAAGATCCGCATCGAGCAGTTCCTCGGCAAGTGGTACGACATGCCCGTGCAGCAGCGCTCCAGGCTTGGCGAAGGCAACGTGAGCCTTGGGCAGAACGCGATGGCAGGCGAACGCATCTGGCAGCGCGACCTGCGCATACGGCTGTGGATCGGCCCGCTCAAGCGCAGTGCGCTGCGCGAATTTTTTCCGGGCCGCGCGCATGCGAAGGCGCTCGAAAAAATGCTTGCCTTGCTCGCCGGCGTGACCTGCGAATACGAGGTGCGGCTGATCCTGGCCCGCGAAGAGGTCAGCGCGGTCCAGCTCAGCGATGGCGGCGGCAGCCACCTCGGATGGGACAGCTTCATCGCCACCGGCGAGGCCGAGAGCGACCGCAGCGACACCCAGTACGAACTCCAGCCCCTGCAGTGACCTTTCAACGAAGAAGACCGACAGAAGACAACCATCGCTCATGAGCACATCGCTGAAAACACTGATCACCAAGCTCAACGGCAGCACACGCATGGCCACGCAGCGCGCCGCCAACCTGTGCCTGGCCAACGGCCACTACGAGGTGGACCTCGAACATCTTTTCCTGGCCCTGCTCGAACAGGCCGACAACGACCTCGCGCGCGTGCTGCGCGCCAACCGCATCAGCGCCACCGCAATCCAGTCGGACCTCGAGCGCGAGATCCAGACCTTCAAGAACGGCAACACGCGCACGCCGGTGTTCTCGCAGCACCTGCAGCAGCTGTTCCAGCAGGCATGGCTGCTGGCCTCGCTCGATGCGCACGTGGCGCAGATCCGCTCGGGCCACCTGCTGCTGGCACTGCTGACCCAGCCCGACCTCGCGCAGCTCGCTCAGCGCGGCTCGCCGCTGTTCGCGAAGATCCGCCTCGAAGACCTGAAGCACGACTTCGACAAGCTCACCGATGGCTCGAGCGAAGCGGCCGAGGCCGGCGCATCGGGCACGGCCTCCGACAGCGATGCGCAACAACCACCGGCCGATCCGCTGGCTGCAACAACGCCCGGCAAGACGCCCGCGCTCGACCAGTTCACCACCAACCTCACGCAGCGCGCGCGCGACGGCGCGCTCGACCCCGTGATCGGCCGCGACACCGAGATCCGACAGGTCATCGACATCCTGATGCGCCGGCGCCAGAACAACCCCATCCTCACGGGCGAGGCCGGCGTCGGCAAGACGGCGGTGGTCGAGGGGCTGGCGCTGCGCATCGCGGCGCAGGACGTGCCCGAGTCGCTGCGCGCCGTGGCGCTGCACACGCTCGACATGGGACTGCTGCAGGCCGGTGCGAGCGTGAAGGGCGAGTTCGAGAACCGGCTCAAGAACGTCATTGCCGAAGTCAAGAAGAGCCCGCATCCGATCGTGCTCTTCATCGACGAGGCCCACACCATGATCGGCGCGGGCGGCCAGGCCGGACAGAGCGATGCGGCGAACCTGCTCAAGCCGGCGCTGGCGCGCGGCGAGCTTCGCACCATCGCCGCCACCACCTGGGGCGAGTACAAGAAGTACTTCGAGAAGGACGCCGCGCTGGCACGGCGCTTCCAGGTCGTGAAGGTCGAGGAGCCCAGCGAGACGCTGGCCGCCGCCATGCTGCGCGGCATGGTGCCGCTGATGGAGAAGCACTTCAACATCCGCGTGCTCGACGAGGCCATCACCGAGGCCGTGCGCCTGTCGCACCGCTACATCAGCGGCCGCCAGCTGCCCGACAAGGCGGTGAGCGTGCTAGACACCGCGTGCGCCAAGGTCGCGCTCGGGCAGAGTGCGACGCCGGCGCTCATCGAAGAAGCCAACCGCGGCCTCGAACGCATCGAAGCCGAGAGCGCCGCGCTGGTGCGCGACACTGCGGCCGGCGGACGCCATGAAGCGCGACTGGCCGAGTTGGCAGAACAGAAGAGTGCACTGCAGGCCGAGCTGGCCGCGAGCCAGCAACGTCTTGCCGAAGAGAACGCGCTGGTCGAACGCATCCGCGCACTGCGTGCCCAACGCGATACATCTGCCGCGCAGACCGAATCCGAACCCGCATCTGTGGAAAAGACCCCGGTCCGCGCCGCTGGTCGCAAGAAAGCTGCCGCCGCCGCGGACCCCGAGCGCGACCAGCTCGACGCCCTGCTTGCCGAACTGCGCGCGCTGCAAGGCACCACGCCGATGGTGCCGCTGCAGGTCGACGGCCATGTCGTCGCCGAGATCGTCTCGGCCTGGACCGGCGTGCCACTGGGCCGCATGGTCAAGGACGAGATCAAGACCGTGCGCAGCCTCGACACCCTGCTGGCCGAGCGCGTGATCGGGCAGGACCACGCGCTCGCTGCCGTGGCCCAGCGCGTGCGCACCGCCAGCGCCCGCCTCGAGGACCCCAACAAGCCGCGCGGCGTGTTCATGTTCGTCGGCCCCTCGGGGGTCGGCAAGACCGAGACCGCGCTCGCGCTGGCCGACATCCTCTACGGCGGCGAGAAGAAGCTCATCACCATCAACATGAGCGAGTACCAGGAGGCGCACAGCGTCTCCGGCCTCAAGGGCTCGCCGCCGGGCTACGTGGGCTACGGCGAAGGCGGCGTGCTCACCGAGGCCGTGCGGCGCCAGCCCTACAGCGTGGTGCTGCTCGACGAGGTCGAGAAGGCGCACCCCGACGTGCTGGAGATGTTCTTCCAGGTGTTCGACAAGGGCATGATGGACGATGCCGAGGGCCGCGAGATCGACTTCCGCAACACGCTGATCATCCTGACCTCGAACGTCGGCTCGTCGCAGATCATGCAGGCCTGCCTCAACAAGGCCGACGACGAGCGCCCCGCGCCCGACGCGCTGGCCGATGCATTGCGCCCCGTGCTCATGAAATCCTTCAAGCCGGCCTTCCTCGGCCGCATGAAGGTGGCGCCGTTCTACCCGATCACCGATGCGGTGCTGGAGCAGATCATTGCGCTCAAGCTCGGCCGCATCCGCGACCGCATCGCGAGCAACCACAAGGCGGTGTTCGAGTGGGACGACGCGCTCGTCGAGGCCGTGCTCGCACGCTGCACCGAGGTCGATTCGGGCGCGCGCAACGTCGATCACATCCTGAACGGCACGCTCTTGCCCGAGATCGCCGAGGCCGTGCTCACGCGCATGGCCGACGAGACACCGCTCGCGAAGATCAAGGCCAGCTGCGCCAAGAGCGGCGAGTTCCGCTACCGGATCACCTAGGCGCGGCGGCGGTTCGGGTCAACGGGAGAACCAGAGACATGACGGACTTCAACTCGGCTTCACTCGGCGCGCTGCTGCGCGCGGGTCCTGCGGGCACCTTGCAGCGCGACCGCCTGCTGGTGCTGCACACCCCCTTGGGCGCCAACAAGCTCTTGGCCGAGCGCCTCGACGGCGTGGAGTSCCTCGACGGCGGGGGCTTCCGCTTCGAACTCACCGCGCTCAGCGACGACGCCCACATCGAACTCAAGACCCTGATGGGCCAGGGCGTGCGCCTSGAYCTGCAGACYGCCCAGAGCCGCACCGAACTGCGCCCCTTCCACGGCCACGTGACCGAAGCCGAGTGCGTCGCCAGCAACGGCGGCATGGCCCGCTACCGGCTCGTCATCGAGCCCTGGCTCGCCTTCCTGCGCCACCGCCAGGACAGCTGCCTGTTCCAGCACCAGAGCGTCATCGACATCGTCGACGCCGTGTTCGCCCGCTACCAGGGGCAAGCAAAACTCGCGGTGCAATGGCGCTGGGACATCGCCCAGCGCGACATCTACCCCGTGCGCGGCATCACCACCCAGTACCACGAGAGCGACTTCGACTTCGTCGCCCGGCTGCTCGCCGAAGAAGGCCTGTGCCACTGGTTCGAGCATGCGACCGGCCAGGACGGCGCCCTCGGCAGCCACACCCTCGTCATCGCCGACCACAACGGCGCCTTCCGCGCCAACGCGCAGCCCACCATCCGCTTCCACCGCGCCGATGCCAGCGAGCGCGAAGACACCATCCAGCAATGGCGAGGCAGCCGCCAGCTGCAGACCAACAGCCTGGCGCAGCAGAGCTGGGACTACAAGAGCGTGAGCGCCAGGCCCGTGCAGCAGCAAAGCCGTGGCGCAGGCCACCGCACCTTGCACTGGAGTGACGACCCCGGCGCCTACGGCTGGGAGACCTCGGCCCAGGGCGAGCGCCTGCTGGCCAACGCCCTGCAGGCCCTGGAGCTGCGCAACAAGCGCTTCGACGGCCAAAGCGCCGTGCGCACCCTGGCCCCTGCCACCACCTTCACCCTCAGCGGCCACGCGCAGCACGACCAGGACAGCGAACAGGACCGCCGCTTCGCCGTGCTCGCCGTGCGCCACATCGCGCGCAACAACTTCGACGAAGACCTCAAGGCCGGCGTTGGCGAACGCCTCGGCCTGCCCGACATCGCCACCGCGTTCGACGAGCCGGGCGGCAAGGCCAGTACCGGCAACGCCAACAACACCCGCCCCGACACCGTCACCCACTACCGCAACGAGTTCACGACAGTGCGCGCCGCCATCCCCTACCGCCCGCTCAGCGTGGACGGCCATGGCCGGCGCATCCACCCCAAGCCCAGCGTGCACGGCAGCCAGAGCGCCATCGTCATCGGCGTGGGCGGAGACGCACCGATCCACACCGACCGCGACCACCGCATCAAGGTCCAGTTCCACTGGCAGCGCGGCAGCGCCGCCAGCGCCAGACAACCCCGCACCGATGGCCAGGACAACGCCCCCGCTGCCGACCGCCTCGGCGCCTGGGTGCGCGTGGCCGCCAGCGCCGCCGGCGACAACTGGGGCCAGGTCAGCTTGCCGCGCGTGGGCCAGGAGGTGCTCGTCGAGTTCCACCACGGCGACATCGACCGCCCCGTGGTCGTCGCCGCCCTCTACAACGGTGCCGGCCAGACCGACGCCCAGCACAACCAGAAGCCCGC